>NZ_JAAKDE010000004.1 GCF_013664685.1 Capillibacterium thermochitinicola | reverse complement strand
TGTGACCAAGATTCTTGAGTAAAAGTAAAAAAGGGTTGGCGTGCAGCTTTTAAGCTGCACGCCGCTGGGTTAAAGAAGAACAATACTTTGGCAAAAGTCTCCACTTTAAGGAGGGACGAGAATTGGCTAATCAGAAGATTAGAATCCGCTTGAAAGCCTTTGATCATCGGGTGCTGGATCAGTCGGCGGAGAAGATTGTGGATACGGCGAAACGGACCGGAGCGGTGGTCGCCGGCCCCATCCCTTTGCCGACGGAGAGGAGTGTCTTTACGGTCCTGCGTTCCGTCCATATTGACAAAGACTCCCGCGAACAGTTTGAGATGAGAACGCATAAACGGTTGATTGATATCTTGGAGCCCAGTGCCAAGACGGTGGATGCGCTGATGCGCCTGGATCTGCCCGCTGGTGTCGACATAGAGATTAAGTTATAGTCTGCTGTTCTTATCCGCTTATGAAATTTTTTTGTCAAGGTTAGGAGGTGACTCGGTTGGCAAAAGGAATTCTCGGGAAAAAGATTGGAATGACGCAAGTATTTACTGAGGCGGGGAGTTTGGTTCCTGTGACGGTTGTGGAAGCGGGACCCTGTCTGGTTGTCCAGGTCAAAACCGAGGAGAAAGAAGGATATACCGCCGTTCAATTAGGTTTTGGCGAAAAGAAAGCCAAACAGACGAACAAGCCGATGCAAGGCCATTTTGCGAAAGCAGGTGTAAAACCGTTACGGTTTTTACGTGAGTTTCGGATTAGTCCGGAAGAAGCCGACCAGTACAAAGTGGGTGAAGCCATTGACGTTTCCCTGTTTAAAGAGGGAGATTTGGTGGACGTGGTCGGTCAGGCCAAAGGGAAAGGTTTTGCCGGTGCCGTGAAAAGGCATAACTTCAACCGCGGGCCAATGTCCCATGGTTCGATGTACCACCGGAGACCCGGTTCGCTCGGGGCTACTGGACCAGAGAGAGTCTTTAAAGGACGGAAACTTCCCGGACGGATGGGCGGACACCGTGTTACGATCCAAGGTTTAGAAGTGATCAAAGTTGATCCGGAGAAGAACCTTCTTTTAATTAAAGGAGCGGTTCCCGGTCGTAACGGCGCGTTGGTCCAGGTCAAAAAGAGTGTGAAAGTACGGAGCTAAATGGATTACCCACGAGGAGAGGAGGATTGGCATGCCGATTTTACCGGTTTATAATATGGACGGGAAAAAGGTCGGTGAGATGAACCTGGCCGATACGGTCTTTGCCACCAATATAAATGAACACCTCTTGCACCAAGCGGTTCTCATGCAACTGGCTTCCCGCCGTTTAGGTACGGCAAAGGCAAAAACCAGAGGTGAAGTCCGTGGTGGCGGGGCCAAACCATGGCGACAAAAGGGAACCAGCCGCGCCCGTCACGGCAGCAGGAGATCGCCGTTGTGGGTGGGGGGCGGCGTGGTATTTCCGCCAGTACCCCGCGCTTACGGTTTTAAAATGCCGAAGAAAGCCTGGCGTCAGGCTTTACGGTCGGCTTTGACGGCGAAGGTGAAGGACGACAAACTGATCATTTTGGAAGACTTGAAATTTGAAACCCCAAAAACCAAAGCCGCGCTTGCGGTGTTAAACAATTTGAACGTGGCGAACGCCAAAACCCTAGTGGTGCTCGCGGAGAAAGATGAAAACGTGACCAAATCCGTGCGTAATCTGCCTGGAGTCTCATCGATGAAGACGGATGGTCTTAATGTTTACGATATTCTCCTCCACGACCACCTGCTACTGACCAAAGAGGCCGTGGGCCGCATCGAGGAGGCGTTGGCATAATGGATCCGCGTGATATCATTAAAAAACCGATTGTGACCGAGAAAAGTACCCGCCTGATGGAGATGAACAAGTATTGTTTTGCGGTAGACCGGCGGGCCAATAAGGTTCAGATTAAGGAAGCAATCGAAAGTATTTTTAACGTTCGTGTCCTGGACGTCAATACCATGCAGATGTTAGGCAAGATGAAAAGGATGGGACGCCATGAAGGGCGCCGCCCCAACTGGAAAAAGGCCATTGTGACCTTGGAACCGGGGAGCCGGATTGAATTCTTTGAAGGCGTCTGATCCATTTTCGCGGTAAAGGAGGTATTAAAGTGGCTATTAAGAAATATAAACCCACTTCGCCCGGTCGTCGTTTTGTCTCCGTATCCTCCTTTGAAGAGATTACTAAGACCGAACCGGAAAAATCTTTGCTCGAACCGTTGAAGAAGACCGGTGGCCGCAACGCGCAGGGACGGGTTACTGTACGCCACCGGGGCGGCGGGCACAAAAGGATGTACCGGCGAATTGATTTTAAACGGGATAAATTCGGGATTCCGGCCAAAGTGGCGGCCATAGAGTACGATCCGAACCGGACGGCCCGGATTGCGCTTCTCTACTATGCCGACGGGGAAAAGCGGTACATCATCGCACCGGATGGGTTACAAGTCGGCGATACGGTCGTTTCCGGCCCGGACGCCGATATTAAAGTGGGAAACGCTTTGCCCCTCGCCAATATTCCGACCGGTACGGTTATTCACAACTTGGAACTGGTCAAGGGAGCCGGTGGACAGCTGGTTAAAAGTGCCGGTGCCGGTGCCCAACTGATGGCCAAAGAAGGTGAATATGCCCACGTGCGGTTGCCTTCGGGGGAAGTCCGGCTAATTCGCCAGGAGTGTATGGCCACCATCGGACAGGTCGGCAACATTGACCATGAGAATATTACCATTGGTAAAGCCGGACGCAAGCGCTGGCTTGGAATTCGCCCGACGGTGCGCGGTGTGGCGATGAACCCGGTGGACCACCCCCATGGTGGTGGTGAAGGTCGTTCACCGATTGGGCGGGCCCCGGTTACGCCTTGGGGTAAACCGGCTCTTGGTCGCCGGACACGGAAAAAGAAACCATCCGATCGGTTGATCATTAAACGTCGGGCATGAGGCCGGAAGGGAGGAAGGATAAATGGCTCGTTCACTAAAAAAAGGTCCGTATATTGACCCTAATTTACTCAAGAAAGTCGTCGAGATGAATAAAAGCGGCGAAAAACGAGTGATTAAAACTTGGTCGCGCCGGTCAACAATCTTCCCGGAACTGGTTGGCCATACATTAGCAATTCATGATGGTCGTAAGCATGTACCGATTTATATAACCGAGGAAATGGTCGGTCATAAACTGGGTGAATTTGTGCCGACCCGTCTTTTCCGTGGACACGGTGGTGCCAAGACGGAGAAAAGCACTGGTTTAAAGTAAGACGGGAATTGACTTTGGAGTCTTAAGTTTTAACGGTAAGACAGGAAGTAAGATAAATTCGAGGATTCGTCCTAAGAACGAGGGGAGGCGAGTCGATGGAAGCCAAAGCAGTAGCACGTTATGTCCGGATCGCACCACGGAAGGTACGCCAGGTGGCGAACGAAATTAAAGGGAAAGCCGTGGACGAAGCGCTGCAGATCCTGAAGTTTACACCCCGGGCGGCGGCGGAAGTTTTGGAGAAAGTACTAAATTCGGCCGTTGCCAATGCGGAGAATAATCATGATCTAGACCGTAGTAATTTAGTGGTCGCCAAAGCCTGTGTCGACCAGGGGCCGACGATGAAACGGTTCCGGGCCCGGGCGCAAGGGCGGGCCGCGGCCATTCGGAAAAGAACCAGTCATATCACGATTATCGTGAAAGAGAAGGAGGGTTGAGGAAATGGGGCAGAAAGTTCATCCGGTAGGTCTTCGGGTTGGTATCATTCGTGATTGGGAAGGCCGTTGGTTTGCGGAGAAAGATTATGCCACCCTCCTCCATGAGGATTTGAAGATCCGCCGGTTTATCAAGTCGAAACTCTATAATTCCGGGATTGCCCGGGTTGAGATTGAAAGAGCGGCGAACCGGGTTAAAGTGACAATCCACACGGCACGGCCGGGGATGGTGATCGGCCGCGGCGGTGCGGAAGTGGAGAACCTCCGCAAAAGTCTGGAGAAGTTAACCGACAAGCAGGTGTCATTGAACATTGCCGAGGTTAAAGTTCCGGACCTCAATGCACAGTTGGTGGCGGAGAACATCTGTTTCCAACTGGAACGCCGGAGTTCATACCGCCGGGCGATGAAACAGGCGATCAGCCGGGCGATGAAACTGGGCGCTTTGGGCGTCAAGATTAAATGCAGCGGCCGCCTGATGGGGGCCGAGATTGCCCGGAGTGAGGGATACAGTGAAGGGAAAGTACCCCTGCATACGCTGCGGGCTGATATTGATTATGGTTTTGCCGAAGCCAATACTACCTACGGCAAGATCGGTGTGAAAGTATGGATTAATAAAGGCGAGGTTTTGCCGGAGAAAAAGGCCGCTGAGGGTGAGGAGGGAAAGTAAATGTTGGTTCCAAAGAGAGTCAAACACCGTAAGGTGATGCGTGGTCGGATGAAAGGGATGGCTTACCGCGGTTCCCAACTTACCCTTGGCGAATATGGGTTGCAAGCAGTGGAACCGGGTTGGATCACGAACGTCCAGATCGAGGCGGCCCGTGTGGCCTTGACCCGTCATATCAAGCGTGGCGGTAAGGTTTGGATCAAAATCTTCCCCGATAAACCGGTCACGGCCAAACCGGCCGAAACCCGGATGGGTAGCGGTAAAGGATCCCCCGAACACTGGGTGGCAGTGGTGAAACCGGGCCGGATCATGTTTGAGATTGGCGGGGTTGATGAAGAATTAGCCCGTGAAGCTTTACGCCTGGCCGGGCATAAACTGCCGATTAAAACGAAATTCGTAAAACGCGAGGAAGCGGGTGGTGAGTCCAATGAAAGCTGAAGAAATTAGAGCAATGACCAGTGAAGAACTGCAGAAGAAACTCGCTGACCTCAAGACGGAACTCTTCAACCTTCGTTTTCAGCTGGCCACCGGGCAACTGGATAATACAGCGCGGGTAAAAGCCGTTCGGAAAGATATTGCTCGGGTGAAAACGATCATGCACGAACGGGAAACGAAAATTAGGGCATAGAAGGAGGTTGAATGAGGAATGTCTGAGCGTCTAAGCAGGAGAAAGACGAGAGTTGGTCGGGTTGTCAGTGACAAAATGGACAAAACGGTCGTTGTTGCTGTCGAGCGTATGGAACAGCACCCGTTGTATAAAAAGACTATCAAACGGACGACGAAGTTCAAAGCCCATGACGAAAACAACGAGTGCCGGATTGGCGACGAAGTGAAGATTATGGAGACCAGACCTTTGAGCAAAGAAAAACGCTGGCGGGTTGTGTCGATCATTAAGAAAGCGGAGTAATCCGTTCCCTTATGGTTTGGTCGATGGACGATAACCTCTCTAAAATGTGGATGGAAAGGGGGATACAGTTATGATTCAAGTGGAGTCCTACCTTAACGTGGCTGATAACTCCGGAGCAAAAAAACTGATGTGCATCCGCGTCCTGGGCGGTTCCAAAAAACGTTATGCCGGGGTCGGCGACCTGATTATCGCCGTGGTGAAAGACGCCCTTCCCCCTTCGGCAGCCCGGAAAGGGGCCGGAATTGTCGGGGTAAAGAAGGGTGAGATCGTCAAAGCCGTTGTGGTGCGGACGACGAAGGAGACGCGCCGCCCGGATGGTTCCTATATTCGTTTTGATGATAATGCGGCCGTGATCATCAATGACCAGATGAATCCGCGGGGAACCCGTATTTTCGGGCCAGTGGCGCGGGAACTGAGAGAGAAGAATTTTATGAAGATTGTCTCGTTGGCACCCGAGGTCTTATAGAATTGGTGCAAGGGAATTCTTAAGCAGAGGGGAGGTATAGTCATGGTAGGCAAGACCCATCTCCGTAAGGGAGACGAAGTTGTTGTGCTCTCCGGAAAAGATAAAGGTAAACGTGGCAAGATTCAACGGGTGTTTCGTCGTGAAGGCAAGGTCCTGGTGGAAGGGATTAACCTGGTCAAGAAACACGCCAAACCCACTAAAGACAATCCCCAAGGCGGGGTGATCGATAAACCGATGCCTCTTTCGGTGTCTAAAGTGATGCTGGTTTGTGGTGGCTGTGGTCAGCCGTCGCGGATTAGTCGTGACCGGAACCCAGACGGTTCATTGGTAAGGATCTGTAAAAAATGTGGTCACCAAATCAAGTAAAGATTAACGGAGACGGATTAAATCACCTAAATGTTTTGAGTTTGGGAGGAGGTGCTGACCATGTCTCGCTTGCGGGAGAAATATGAGAAGGAAGTTATCCCGAGCTTACAAAGCCGTTTTGGTTATAAAAATATTATGCAGGTCCCCCGTTTGGAAAAGGTCGTGATCAGTATGGGGGTGGGTGAAGCGACCCAGGATCCGAAGCTGATTGACGGGGCGGTCAACGACTTGACGCAGATCGCCGGACAGAAGCCGATTGTGACGAAGGCGAAAAAATCCATCGCCAACTTTAAGGTGAGAGCGGGCGCCTCGATCGGGTGCAAAGTGACTTTACGCGGAGAACGCATGTATGAGTTCCTCGATAAACTTTTCCATGTGGCTTTACCGCGGATCCGTGACTTTCGCGGTGTGTCCCCCAAATCCTTCGATGGGCGTGGCAACTACAATCTCGGTCTTCGGGAACAATTGATCTTCCCCGAAATCAACTACGACCAGATCGATAAGATTCGGGGAATGAATGTGGTGATTGTCACGACAGCCCAGAGTGACGAGGAAGGTTATGAGTTGTTGAAATCCCTCGGCATGCCTTTCCGGGCGTCCTAAGTAAAGGAGGATTAACAAATGGCCAAGAAATCGATGATTGTAAAAGCAAATCGGAAGCCGAAATTTCCGGTCCGGGCGTACAACCGGTGTAAGCTTTGTGGCCGTCCCCGTGCTTACATGCGGAAATTTCAGATTTGCCGTATTTGTTTCCGGAATCTGGCCCACCGCGGCGAGCTCCCCGGTGTGGTAAAAGCCAGTTGGTAAGGAAGGAGGTAACGGAGCATGGTCGTAACGGACCCAATTGCCGATATGTTGACCCGCATTCGTAATGCCAATATCGCCCGGATTAAACAGGTTGACGTCCCGGCGTCAAATATCAAAAAGGAATTGGCCCGCCTGCTGAAAGAGGAAGGCTACATTCAGGATTACGAATTGATCGAGGATAATAAACAAGGGGTCATCCGTCTGTACTTGAAGTATAACGGGAAGAAACGGGTGATCACCGGCCTGAAGCGGATTAGCCGACCGGGGCTCAGGGTTTATGTGGAAAAGGATCAGATCCCGAAAGTCCTTGGGGGTTTGGGGATTGCCATTCTTTCCACGTCCAAAGGGGTTGTGACCGATAAAATTGCCCGCCAGTTGGGAGTCGGAGGCGAAGTCCTCTGCTTTATCTGGTAACGCGTTGGTGTTATGAGAAGCAGTCGCGGGATTTATTATTGAATTCATAAACCAAGAACCGGATTTGGAATGGGGGTGTAGACAGTGTCCAGAATTGGCTTAAAACCGATTAATATCCCAACTGGGGTTGAACTTAAGATAGACGGCAATGTGGTGCGGGTCAAAGGGCCGAAAGGGGAATTGACCCAAGAGATCCCCGCCGGGATCAAGGTCGTGCAAGACGGTGCCGTCGTAAAAGTAGAACGGCCAAATGACGATGGACATTACCGTGCCATGCACGGGTTAACCCGGAGCCTAATCGCCAATATGGTGGAAGGGGTAACCAAAGGTTTTCAGAAGACCCTGGAGATTAACGGGGTTGGTTACCGGGCAACGCTGCAAGGGAAAAAACTGGTATTGTCCATTGGTTATTCACATCCGGTTGAATTTGAGGCCCAACCTGGAATCGAAATTGAAGTCCCGGCGCCGAACCGGATTATTGTTAAAGGCGCGGATAAGCAAAAAGTCGGGCAAATGGCTGCCGAGATTCGTGATGTCCGTCCGCCGGAGCCCTACAAAGGCAAGGGTATTAAATACGCCAATGAGACAATTCGTCGTAAGGCCGGTAAGGCTGGGAAAGCCGGGAAATAGTCCGCGGAAAGGAGTGGAGATTGGTGTTTAAGAGGATCGATCGCAACGAAGCGCGGGTCCGCCGTCATATCCGGTTGCGGAAAAAATTGTCCGGGACCACCGAGCGGCCCCGATTGTCAGTTTATAAAAGCCTTCACCATATTTACGCACAGATCATCGATGATGTTCAGGGGAGAACCCTGCTCTCCGCCTCCACCGTCGAACCGGAAGTACGGACGCAGCTTAACGGGTACGGCGGGAACATCGAAAGTGCGAAGCTGGTTGGGAAATTGATTGCCCAGAGGGCAAAGGATAAAGGGATTACCAAAGTTGTTTTTGACCGTGGCGGCTATAAGTATCATGGACGCATTGCGGCCTTGGCGGAAGCAGCGCGCGAGAACGGATTGGAGTTTTAAGTAAAGGAGGGATATGATGAAACGGATTAACCACAATGAACTGGAACTGACCGAGCGCGTGGTCTTCATCAACCGGGTCGCGAAGGTGGTTAAAGGCGGACGTCGCTTTAATTTCAGCGCATTAGTGGTGGTTGGCGACGGCCAGGGCCATGTCGGTGTGGGGTTAGGTAAAGCCGGCGAGGTACCGGAGGCTATCCGTAAAGGTGTTGAGGATGCCAAAAAGAAATTATTTACCGTGCCAATTGTCAACACCACGATCCCTCATCCGATCGAGGGAAAATTCGGAGCCGGCAAAGTTGTCCTTAAGCCTGCGGCACCTGGTACTGGTGTGATTGCCGGTGGACCGGTGCGTGCGGTTTTGGAACTGGCGGGCATTCGTGATATCTTGACCAAATCGATTGGTTCATCCAACCCCTTGAATATGGTCAACGCCACCGTGGCTGGGTTGAAGGCATTGCGAAAAGCGGAAGAAGTGGCTGCTTTACGTGGGCTTCCGTTAGAAAAAGTTCAAGGCTAAGGGGTGGAGAAAAATGCCGAAGAAGAAAGAGAAAAACTTGGTTGTTACCTGGAAACGGAGTACGATTGGACGGAGTAAAGACCAGAAGGCAACGATTGCCGCCCTCGGCTTCAACCGGTTGAACCAGACGCTTGTCGTGCCCAATAATCCGGTAATCCAAGGGATGATCAAGAAAGTTGAACATCTAGTGGAAGTAACTGAGGAATAGGAGGTGCCAGCATGAGGCTTGAGGAATTAAAACCGGCAGCTGGGTCGAGAGCCACGCGCAAACGGGTTGGCCGGGGAATTGGTTCCGGTTTAGGGAAAACCTCCGGGCGTGGTCATAAAGGCCAGAAGGCACGCTCCGGCGGGGCGAAAGGACCGACCTTTGAAGGCGGGCAGACCCCTTTGCAGCGTCGGTTGCCAAAGCGGGGTTTTAAGAATTTTAACCGTAAAATCTGGGCGGAAGTTAATATTGAAAGTTTGAATTGTTTTGCGGATGGGACGGAAGTTACCCCGGAACTTTTACTGGCAAACGGTTTGATCAAAAAAGTTTACGATGGGGTGAAAGTACTAGGCCGGGGCGAACTGGAGAAGAAACTGACCGTAAAAGCCCATGCTTTTAGCGGATCAGCCACCACCAAGATTGAGGCGGCCGGCGGTAAAGCAGAGGTGATATAGGATGTGGGAGTCAATTAAAACTGCGTTCCGCATTCCGGAGATCCGGAAGAAAATATGGTGGACTGTTTTCCTGTTGGCGGTTTTTCGCTTGGGTTCGTATATTGTTGTACCAGGAATGAGCTCCTTTGATTTAGGGGAGCATGGTCTCTTTAGCCTCCTGGATATGTTTTCCGGAGGGGCGCTCAGCAATATGTCCCTCTTCGCGCTCGGGGTCCAACCGTACATCACATCTTCGATCATCATCAACCTTTTAACCGTGGTGATCCCGGGGTGGCAGGAGCTTTCCAAGGAAGGCCCCGAAGGGCGGAGAGTTCTAGCCCGGTATACGAAGTACGGCACCGTCATCCTCGGTTTGATTCAGGCTTTTGCGATCACCATGAATTTCCGGGGGGCAATGGACGACCCGAACAGCGTGGGGTCCTTGCTTAGTATTGTCTTAATCATGACGGCCGGAACGGTTTTCCTGACTTGGCTTGGTGAGCATATCTCCGAACGGGGAATCGGGAACGGAGTTTCCATGCTGATCTTTGCCGGTATTGTCGCCCGTTTTGTCCCGGATGCGGTCCTGACCCTGCAAACGGTCGGAGAAGGGGGACCTTCACTCATTGGGTTGATCCTCTTTTTAATCTTGTCCGTTTTGATTGTGGCCTTTGTGGTCATCGTAACGCAAGGGGAAAGAAAGATTCCGGTGCAGTATGCCAAACGGGTCGTTGGGCGGAAAATGTACGGGGGGCAAGCCACCCATATGCCGCTCCGCGTCAACCAGGTTGGTGTTATTCCGGTGATCTTTGCTTCATCGGTCTTGGCCTTCCCGGTGACCATTGCCACTTTCTTCCCGCCGGAGAGCGGTTTCATCAAGTTTGTCCAGAAGTTCCTTTTTCCTGGTCAGCCAATTTACTTGGTCCTTTATGCGATCTTTATTTTCCTTTTCTCCTATTTTTACACGGCTGTTACCTTTAACCCGATGGAAGTAGCCGATAATCTGAAGAAATACGGCGGTTTTATTCCGGGTATTCGTCCGGGACGCCCGACCGCCGAGTATCTGGATAAGATTTTAACCCGCATCACAACGGCCGGGGCACTCTTTTTAACCTTTGTCGCATTACTCCCCTATCTGCTGGGCCCTTTAACGGGAATTCGGCAGATTGGGTTTGGCGGTACCAGCCTCTTGATTGCCGTTGGGGTGGCGATTGATACGATGAAACAGATTGAGGCGCAGCTCGTGATGCGTCAGTATGAAGGTTTTCTCAAGTAGTAAGGAATTGAGTAGGTGAGTTTTTTGCAACTTATTCTTCTGGGTCCACCGGGGGCGGGAAAAGGAACGCAAGCCGCCCGCATTGGTGCGGAATTTAAGATCCCACCGATCTCCACTGGTGATATCTTCCGGGAAGCAATTAAAAAGAAGACTCCCCTGGGCGAGCAGGCCGAAAGATACATGAAGGCCGGGGAACTGGTCCCCGATGAGTTGGTGCTCGGGATCGTCAAAGAGCGTTTGGCCGCGCCCGACACCGCCCAGGGCTTTCTCCTTGACGGTTTTCCCCGGACCCTGCCACAGGCGGTTGCTTTTGACCGGTACCTGGCGGAAAAAGGGCAAGCCTTGACGGCGGTGATCAATATCGAAGTTGATCCGGAGATTTTAGTGGAGCGCCTGTCGGGTCGCCGGATCTGCCGGGATTGCGGTGCAGTTTACCATGTGGTGACCAAGAAGGAAAGGCAACCCGGGGTCTGCGATCTTTGCCAAGGCCAACTGATCCAGCGTGAAGACGACGCGGAAGCGACGGTCCGTAACCGGCTGACGGTTTATGCCCAGCAGACCGCGCCCTTAATTAAGTACTACCGCGAAGCCGGACTATTATTGACGGTTGATGGCGCCCAGCCCATCGACGATGTTTACCAGGCGATTGTGACTGGGGTCCGCCAACGGGTAGGCCAATGATCACTAGGAAATCCCTGTTTGAACTTGACCGGATGCGGAAAGCCGGGGAAATTACCCGGTTGATCCTGGGCCGGATTGCGGCGGCGGTCAAACCTGGGATTACCACAAAGGAACTGGATGAACTGGCGGAGGCGGCGGCCAAGGAGTTTGGGGTTAAACCGGCGTTCAAGGGTTATCAAGGTTTCCCGGCGTGTGTTTGTACCTCAGTCAATGAGCAGGTGGTGCATGGGATACCCGGACCACGGAAGTTGAAAACCGGGGATATTATCAGTCTGGACTTTGGCGTGGTGTATAAAGGATATTACGGTGATGCGGCGGTAACAGTAGGAGTCGGTGAGATTGCCCCTGAACATCAGCGGTTACTGGAAGTCACGCGTGAGGCTTTATGGAAGGGGATCAACGCGGCCCGGGCGGGAAACCGGTTGTCGGCGATCTCCCGGGCCATTCAGGAACATGTGGAGAGCAACGGGTTTTCGGTGGTTCGTGATTTTGTCGGTCACGGGATCGGGCAGGCCATGCATGAAGAACCACAGGTGCCCAACTATGTTTCCCCTCTCCAAAGTTATAACCCGGTCTTGAAGCCGGGCATGACCCTGGCGATTGAACCGATGGTCAATGCCGGTTCCTATCAGGTTAAGATCGACCCCCGCGACCACTGGACGGTGACAACAATGGACGGGTCCTATTCGGCCCACTTTGAGCATACCGTATTGGTGACCGAGGGAGAGCCCGAGATCTTAACCCAACTGCGGGAGAGCCGGGGGGATGACGGGGGCATGGTGCAATGGTAAAGACGGCGGTGACGGAAGTCCGTTTGGGACAAAAGGTGATCTCAACCCGCGGGCGGGATGCCGGGAGCATTTTCCTTGTTGTCGGCTTGCTCAATGAAGACTATGTTCTGGTGGCGGACGGGCGAAAACGTTCCATGGAGCGGCCGAAGAAGAAAAACCGGAAACACCTCTCCCTCACCCTACAAGTGGACACGGCGATTGCGAAAAAACTGTCTGCCGGTCAGCCGGTAGCGGATGAAGAGATTGTCGACGCTATCCAGCGTTTGGGGGAAAATTTAAAGGAAGGTGAGGTTAACCTTGGGGAAAGATGATATTATCGAAGTCGAGGGGACGGTAATTGAGCCGTTGCCGAACGCAATGTTCCGGGTAGAGTTGGCCAATGGCCATGTCGTTTTGGCGCATATCTCCGGGAAAATGCGGATGAACTTTATTCGAATCTTGGCCGGGGACCGGGTGACGGTGGAATTATCTCCTTACGACTTGACCCGCGGCCGGATTGTCTACCGTTATAAATAATCCTTCTTTGCATTTTCCCTCGGCTCGGGTAGTGATTTCAATTTGTAAAAGTGAGGAGGTAAACCATTGAAAGTTGCGCCGTCTGTGAAAGCAATATGTGAGCATTGTAAGATTATCCGTCGAAAAGGGCGGGTTATGGTAATCTGTGTTAATCCCAAGCATAAGCAGAAACAGGGTTAAAGGAGGGAAAAAGAGTGGCACGTATTGCGGGTGTCGATTTACCAAGGGATAAACGATTGGAAATTGCCTTGACTTATATTTATGGTATTGGGTTATCCTTATCCCGTGAGATTCTGGCAAAAACCGGCGTCAACCCGGATACCAGAGTGCGGGATCTGACCGAAGACGAGATCTCAAGGCTCCGTGAAGTGATCGATCATGAGTATAAGGTCGAAGGGGATCTCCGCCGGGAAGAAAGCATGAACATCAAACGGCTGATTGAGATCGGAAGTTATCGTGGGCTCCGGCACCGTCGGGGTTTACCGGTCCGCGGGCAAAGGACGAAAACGAACGCCCGGACCAGAAAAGGCCCGGCGAAAACGGTAGGACGTAAGAAAAAGGCATAAAGGAGGGATAAGCAATGGCTTCTCCGCGTAAAGGAACCAGAAGCAGAAGAAGAGAGAAGAAATATGTAGAGAACGGTGCGGCCCATATTAAGTCTACATTTAACAATACGATCGTGACCATTTCCGACCTGAACGGTAATGTTTTATCCTGGTCTTCGGCCGGAGCAATGGGTTTTAAGGGTTCGCGGAAGAATACCCCTTACGCGGCCGGTATGGCAGCAGAAAGTGCGGCGAAAGCAGCGATGGAATATGGTCTCAAACAAGTTGAGGTTTATGTGAAGGGGCCAGGCGCGGGACGGGAAGCGGCGATTCGCTCTTTGCAAGCGGCCGGCTTGGAAGTGAGCATGATTAAAGACGTTACTCCGATTCCGCACAACGGTTGCCGTCCACCGAAACGGCGTCGGGTCTAACTAGAGGAGGTGTAAAAACTAGATGGCAAGATATATCGGTGCAGTATGTAAAATTTGTCGTCGCGAAGGGGAAAAGCTGTTTCTCAAAGCGGACCGTTGCCTTTCCGATAAATGCAGTTTTAACCGGAGGAGCTACCCCCCTGGACAGCACGGGGAAGGACAAGCGCGCCGCAAATTGTCCGAATATGGTTTGCAGCTCCGGGAGAAACAAAAATGCCGCCGGATTTATGGCCTTTTGGAGACCCAGTTCCGCCGGTACTTTGAGATGGCCGAACGGAAAAAGGGTATTACCGGTGAGAACCTGTTGCAGCTCCTGGAAACCCGGTTGGACAATGTGGTCTACCGTTTAAGGCTGGCCGGATCCCGGCGGGAAGCACGGCAGCTGGTCAGGCATGGGTTCTTCCGTGTTAATGACCGTAAAGTTAACATCCCTTCTTACCAGGTAAAACCGGGCGATGTCATTACCTTGAAAGAGAATGCCAACAAGTCGCCGTTGATTAAAGGTATTCTCGAGGCGAATGATGGCAAAAATATTCCTGAATGGTTAGAATTGGATACTAACAACTGGACCGCACGGGTTGTTTCGATCCCTACGCGGGAACAGATCGACGTTCCGGTTCAGGAACACCTCATTGTCGAGCTATACTCCCGTTAAACTCATGGTCTACGCCTGGACCTAAGGATGGAAGGGAGGCTTTTGTATGATCGAAATCGAAAAACCCAGAGTGATCATCGACGAAATCAAAGACGACCGGTATGGTCGCTTCATCGTTGAGCCGTTGGAGCGAGGATACGGGACGACCCTCGGTAATTCTTTGCGGCGGGTGCTGTTGTCATCTTTACCGGGGGCAGCGGTTACGGCGGTGAAGATCGAAGGTGTCCTGCATGAGTTTTCGACGATCCCGGGGGTAGTGGAAGATACCACCGAGATCATTATGAACCTGAAGAAGATAATGGTAAAGATTCACGGGGATGGCCCGCAGGTTGCCCGGCTCGAAGTGAGGGAGAGCAAAGAGGTGACGGCGGCCGATATTATGGTCCCCAGTGATGTGGAGATTTTAAACCCGGACCATCACATTGCCACCGTGAGTGAGGGTGGTAGTCTGGTGATGGAGATCACTTTCGACAAAGGTCGAGGATATGTTCCAGCCGAACGGAACAAGAAACCGGATGCGGTGATCGGGACAATTCCGGTTGATTCCATCTTTACCCCGGTGCACAAGGTCAATTATGTGGTGGAAGACACCCGTGTAGGTCAGATTACGGATTATGACCGGTTAGTTCTGGAGTTGTGGACCAGCGGTAGTATCAACCCGGTGGAAGCCGTGAGTTTAGCGGCGAAAATCCTGACTGAACATTTGATGCTCTTCGTCAACTTAAGTGACACGGTCAGCGAGGCCGAGATCATGGTGGAGAAAGAGGAAGAATCGAAGGATAAGATCCTGGAAATGAACATCGAAGAGCTGGATTTGTCGGTCCGGTCGTACAACTGCCTGAAACGAGCCGGAATTAATACGGTGCAAGAATTAATCAAAAAGACGCCGGAGGATATGATGAAAGTGCGTAACCTCGGGAAGAAATCCCTCGAGGAAGTGGAGTCGAAGCTTGCCGCACTTGGTCTCTCCCTCCGGAAGTCGGAAGAATAATTCCTTCCACCTGTTTTCACCGATAAATATTTCAAGAACCCGGTCCAATTTCATCCTGAAGGAGGGAATTACCATGAACTTACGACGTTTAGGTCGCCCGGCGGGCCACCGGAAAGCGCTTTTCCGTAATTTGGTTACCGAACTCATTAGACATGAGAAGATTACCACTACGGAGACAAAGGCAAAAGAGATTCGGGCTTTGGCCGAAAAAATGATTACCCTGGGGAAACAAGGGGACCTTAGTGCCCGTCGTGAAGTTGCCAAAGTGATCATGGATAAAGCCGTGGTCAAAAAACTCTTTGACGAGGTTGCGACCAGGTATGCGGATCGGAACGGGGGTTACACCCGCGTGGTGAGAATCGGACCCCGTCGTGGCGATGCCGCGCCGATGGCTGTGATCGAACTAGTCTAATCCCATGGGACGTTTCTTTGTTTTAGATGATGTCTCCTACTGCTACCCCGGATCTGTCAAGACCGGGGTTTGTCAGGTTAATCTGGAGCTTGAACCGGGAACTTTTCTGGCGGTACTCGGGGCCAACGGGTCGGGAAAATCAACACTGGCCCGTTTGTGTTGTGGTCTTTTAAAACCAACCGCCGGCCGGGTTCTGGTCGAGGGGTATTCGACCGCCAACGATGAGGAACTAAGGTATATCTACCAGCAGGTTGGCATTGTGTTTCAGCATCCGGAGAACCAATTTGTGGCCAGTACCGTTGAACGGGAGATCGCTTTTGGGGTGGAAAACAGATGTTTATCGTCCCGGGAGATCCGGCGGGTGGTCGACGAGGAACTGGCCCGGTTCGGTTTGACGGATTTAAAGACGGCCCAGCCCCATTCCCTATCCGGTGGCGAGAAACGCTTACTTTCCTTGGCGGATGTCTGGGCGTTGAAACCAAAACTGATTTTAGTGGACGAGCCGTTAGCGATGCTTGATCCGGGTACCAAGCAACGGATAACCCGGATCTTACAGGAGCTGAAAACCCACGGGCAGAGTATGATCTGGTTCACCCACGGTCTGGCGGAAGTGATGACCGCCGATCAGGTGTTGGTGATGGTGGACGGCCGGGTGGTGTGGCGCGGCCAACCGGCGGCGCTGCTGCGCATGGCCGGGCAGGCCCGGGCCTGGGGGATCACCCTTCCGCCGGCCACGCAGGTCGCTTCCACGCTGGGGATTGGCAATTCGCTAGTGGCCGACGAAGATGAACTGGTGGCAGTATTATGGAAATAAAGTTGGAAGAGATTTCGGTGGTCTATGCCCGGAAGGATGCACCGCTTAAGGCCCTAAATAACGTTAGTTTTACCATAAAAACGGGTGAAGCAGTTGCCCTGCTTGGACCGATTGGCTCCGGAAAGTCCACTCTTTTGCAGGTGATGGCCGGACTCCTTAAACCCACTTCGGGGCGACTTTCTGTGGGTGGACAGGATGGCCCGATCGTCCTCTCCATCCAGGAGCCACAGCGGGGCTTTTTCGCGGCTACGGTCCGGGAAGAAGTGGCTTTCGGTCCGGAAAATCTTGACCTGAACCGGGCGGAGATCGAGGCGCGGGTGGCCTGGGCATTAACGGCGGTTGGTCTGGAGCGGGAGAAGTGGGAAACTTCGCCGCTTAAACTCTCCGGTGGGGAACAAAGACGGGTGGCGTTGGCGGCTGCGCTGGCGATGAAACCCCGTTTTTTACTTCTGGACGAACCGACGATCGGATTGGACGGCCCGGGGGAAGAAGCTTTGCGCCAAACCTTACAGCGGATTAAGACGGAGATGGGAATTGGTCTTTTGGTGGCTTCCCATGATCCCGATTTTCTTTACATGTTCACCGACCGGGTTTTGGTTTTGGTCAATGGAGAACTGCGGGCCGACACCACCTGGAGTGCCTGGGCGCAAAAGGCGTCTGCGGTGGCACCGGACTTGAAACTTCCCTTTTTACTTGGACTGCTGCGCCGCTTGGCCGAGGCGGGTGCACCGGTGAATGCGGCCCCGGCGACACCGGCGGAAGCGTGGTACGAGTTGTCCCGCCTCCGCAGGGCCCGGGAGAAGGGGGGACCAGACTGATGGAGAGCGTCGCTTATTACCCGGCTGCTTCCTACTGGCACCGGCGGGACCCCCGTTTTAAACTTCTGGTTGTAATTGCCGGCGCGATGCTGGTCTTAACGGAAAGTGCTTTGGGCGGCCAGTTGGCCCTTTTTTTCCTGCACCTTCTCCTCTTTTTCACCGGACGGCTGCCGCTTAAACGGGTTTGGCAGATAGTAAAGACCTTTCGTTGGCTTTTACTCATCACCTTTCTTCTCAACCTATGGTCGGGAAGCCTGGGTGATGCTGTCCGGTACTTATTGCGGCTTCTCAATTTGTTATTGATGAGTTCCTGGCTGTTAGGGGTGACCGAAAGCCTGACCTTGATCAAAGGATTGGAGCTCAGCTTACAGCCGTTTCGACGCTGGTTGCCGGTGGGGGAGATGGCAATGGTGCTCGGATTGACCCTCAGTTTTTTCCCGCTGCTTTTGACCGAAGCGCGCGAAATCATGCTGGCCCAGCAGGCCCGCGGGGTCAATTTTCAGACCAATTGGGCGAAGAAATTGCGGGGCCTGCTGGCCATGGTCATCCCCCTGTTCCTATCGGCGCTCCGGCGGGCCTTGGAGATTGCGCAAGCTATGGAAGCCAGAGGTTATGTTCCCGGTGCGCCCCGGGGTTCCCTCTATGAGCTTGCTTGGGGAAAAAAAGACAGTCTGGGCGCTTTGCTCGTTCTGTCTTTGGTTCTGCTTTGGTGGGGGTACAGGTTGCTCCGGTGAAATAAATCCGGTTACAATCTCCACCGGGGCGAATGGTATTTCCTTTTGATGCGGGTAGAGTGTGACTATAGATACGAGTGATGATCCCGATAAAAGAGTGAAGTAAACAGGTTAGGTTAAGGGGCATGACAGGGCAAAGCGGGGCGGTAGGAGGTGACGGGACAGGGATGACGACAGTTAAACTGACCATCGCCTACGAGGGGACGGATTTTTGCGGCTTTCAGCGACAGGCGCAGGGCGAACGGACGGTCCAAGCCGAACTGGAAAAGGCTTTGCAGCGCCTAACCGGCGAGGTTCCCAAACTGATTGCCGCCGGACGGACCGATGCCGGGGTCCACGCCAAAGGACAAGTGGTCAGTTTTACCACCGCAGCCCGGATTCCAGTGGAACGGTGGCCGGCCGCCCTCAATGCCAATCTCCCGCCGGACCTCATCGTCTGGCAGGCCGAAGCTGTACCGGCCACTTTCCACGCCCGGTACAGCGCAAAAACCAAAACCTATCAATATATTGTTTCCCGCCGCCGGTGGCCCGATCCGTTTCTCCGCCGCTTCTCCTATCATTATCCCCATCCCCTGGACGTGGCCAAGCTCCGGACGGCGGCCGCCGCTTTGGTGGGCGAGCATGATTTCAAAGGTTTTGCCGCCGCCGGTTCGGCGGTGGCGACGACGGTCCGCCGTTTGGACCGGGTGGTGGTGGAGGAAGAGGCGGAGGAGCTCTTCTTCACTCTGCGGGGGAATGGCTTCTTATATAAGATGGTGCGGAATATCGTCGGGACTTTGTTGCTGATTGGCAGTGGGAAAGCGGAGCCCGCTTTGGTTGAGGAGATTCTGGCTCATGGGGACCGGCGCGCGGCCGGGCCGACCGCGCCGCCGCATGGGTTGACGCTGTTGAGTGTGGAGTATTAAAGCCAAATGGTATTTCTTTCTTCCGTACTCTCAAATGGCTTCTCGCAGGGTGCGGGCGAGAGAAGCCATTTTTTTTTAACTCCGGATCGGCGGCAATCGCCTGGACCAGGGCGCTGCCGACGATGACCCCGTCGGCGAGGTTCGCGATCATTCGGGCCTGCTCCGGAGTATTGATGCCAAAACCTACCGCTACCGGGCGCGGACTTAATTCTTTAACCCGCTGGATAAAAGCGGGTAATTCTTGGGGAAGGCTGCTCCGGGCGCCGGTCACCCCTTTTACGGAGACGGTATACAGGAATCCGGTGCTGGCGGTGGCGGCCAAACGAATGCGCTCTTTGCTGCTGGTGGGGGCAACTAAGAAGTTCAAAGCGATCCCGGAGGCAGCGGCCAAATTTTGCAACTCTGTAGCGGCCTCCGGCGGCAGGTCGGGGATGATCAATCCGGCTACCCCGGCGGCGTTTGCTTCCGCCAAGAAACGGGCGACACCCCGCTGGTAGAGTTGGTTGTAATAGACCATCAGGGTGAGTGGAACCGGAAGGCGGGCGGCCACTGGTTGGATGGTGGACAACAGTTTAGCCAGGGTACAACCGTTTTGCCGCGCCCTGACGCTGGCGGCTTGGATTACCGGTCCGTCGGCCAGGGGGTCGGAAAAGGGAACGCCGATTTCGATCAGGTCGGCACCACTTTGGACCAGGGTGTCCAATACCCGTGGTAAACTCGGTAAATCCGGATCACCGCCCACGATATAAGGGATGAAGGCTTTACGGCCCTCTTTTTGCAGTTCTTGGAAGCGTAATGCTATCCTGTTCATAAACTCACCCCCATTGTTTCGGCGACTGTGGGGATATCTTTGTCGCCCCGCCCGGAGAGGTTGATGACCATGATTTCACCTGGCTTTAGCGTACGGGCGAGCTTCATGCCGGCGGCGACCGCATGGGCACTTTCCAAGGCGGGGATGATCCCTTCGGTTCGGGTCAAATAGGCGAAGGCAGCCAGGGCTTCCTGGTCATCAATGGTCTGATATTCGACCCGGCCGCTGTCCTTGAGAAAACTGTGCTCCGGGCCGACGCCGGGGTAATCCAGGCCGGCCGAGATGGATGAGGCCTCCCGAATCTGCCCGTCCGCATCCGAGAGGACATAACTTTTCGCTCCATGGAGGATGCCCGGTTTTCCTTTTGCCAGGGCGGCGGCGTGCTGTTCGGTCTGTAAACCTCTACCTGCCGCCTCGACCCCGACCAGTTTTACGCCGGCGTCGGCGAGAAAGGCCGTGAAAATCCCCATGGCGTTGCTCCCGCCCCCCACGCAAGCCACCACATAGTTGGGAAGCCGGCCGGTAAGTTCAGCCAACTGGGCCTTGGTTTCCCGGCCGATTACCGCCTGGAAATCCCGGACGATCTTGGGATAGGGGTGGGGCCCGACGACGGAACCGATAAGGTAGTAGGTATTATCGACATTGGTCACCCAGTCCCGGATGGCCTCGTTGGTGGCATCCTTTAGGGTTTTGCTGCCGGAGGTGACCGGGCGCACCTGGGCACCTAAAAGGCGCATGCGGAAGACGTTCAGGGCTTGGCGGGCCATATCCAATTCTCCCATATAAACCACGCATTCCAGCCCAAACTTGGCGGCGACGGTGGCCGTGGCGACACCATGTTGACCGGCACCGGTTTCGGCGATGATCCGCCGTTTACCCATGCGTTTGGCCAGCAAAATTTGGCCCAGGGCGTTATTGATCTTATGGGCACCGGTATGGATCAGATCTTCCCGTTTAAAATAAATCTGGCCCTTGCCGAGCTCCCGGCTGAACCGTTCGGCATGATACAAAGGGGTGGGGCGACCGGCATAGAAGCGGTTGAGCGCTGCCAGCTCCTCCTGGAATTCGGGGGTCATGGCGTAGCGTCGGTACGCCTCGTCCAGTTCGTCTAAAGCGGCCATCAGGGTTTCCGGTACATAACGGCCGCCATAGTCTCCAAAATACCATTCATGAAAGTTCGCGATGGGAAACACCTCCTTGGTCAAGCAGTTCAAGGCGACGAAGAATTCCGGATTGTCGCCATCAAGCGGGCGATTTTATCCGGGTCCTTAATTCCCGGACTTTTCTCTACTCCACTGGATAAATCAATCCCGTCCGGCTGCACACGGCGGAGGGCGGCTCCAATGTTTTCCGGGTTTAAGCCGCCGGCCAAGATCAGCGGAAAACCGAGTTTCCGGTAGTTCGCCACCAGTGCCCAGTCGAAGACCTGACCGGTTCCGCCGTAGACATTAGCGGCATAGGAGTCAACGAGGATCCCGCGGAGGGGCGCTCCTCGCCATTCGGGATCAGGCTGGTCGCGACCGGCCCGAAAGGCTTTAATCACCCGTCCTCCCAGGATCTGACAATGCTCCGGTTTTTCCGCCCCATGCAACTGCGCCAAATCAAGACGGCAAGCCTCCATAACCTCGTGGATGCGGAGGGGGTCCTCATCGACAAAAACTCCGACTTTGAGGATCAAAGGAGAAAGGTGACGGGTAATCTGTGCAACTTGTTCGACCGAGACTCGGCGCGGGGAGGGGGCAAAAACGAAACCCAGGGCGGAGACGCCCAACTTCTGGCAGACCAGAGCGTCGTTCAAGTTGGTAATCCCGCAGATCTTAACCGGAATCATTGTTGCCTCCGCGGAGCTTTTTCAAGGCCGTACCGGGATCGGCGGCGGTGACCAGTGCTTCGCCGACCAGGACGGCGTTGACACCGGCGTGGGCCAGCCGTTTCAAGTCGGCACTGGATTTGATCCCGCTTTCGGCGACGACCACCTTGTCTTTGGGAATTGCTTCCCGCAAACGGAGGGTGGTCTCCAGGTCAACCCGAAAGGTCTTTAAATCCCGGTTATTAATCCCAATTATTTCGGCCCCGGCCGCCAAGGCGGTGGCAAGTTCCGCCTCATTATGGACCTCAACTAAAGCATCCATCCCCAAAGCTTTTGCTTCCTTTATATAGCCGGCGAGTTCCGACCCGTTCAGGATGGCCCCGATTAAAAGGACTGCATCGGCCCCATAAACGCGTGCTTCGTAGATTTGATAGCGATCGATGATGAAATCCTTCCGTAGGACCGGAAGCTTCCTTGTTGCCCTTTTCACCTGCGCCAAGTCATCGAGGGAGCCTAAAAAGAATTTTTCGTCGGTTAACACCGAGATCGCAGCGGCACTCGAAGCTTCATAAGCCTGCGCCAACTGCACCGGCTGGAAATCAGGGCATAAAAGGCCCTTGGCGGGAGAGGCCTTTTTAATTTCGGCGATTACTTGAATCTGTTCGCCGGTCAAACTTTCCCGAAAACACCTTGTGGCTGGGGCTTCTTTTAATTTCAGTTCCAATTGGGCGAGGGGGGTTCGCGATTTACGCGCCTGCACTTCGGCTGCCTTGGACTGGAGAATCTGCGCCAAGAACATTAGGCTCGCCTCCCCACGTGCCGTAACTGTTCCAACTTGGCATAAGCCTTCCCCTCCCGCACCAGATCACGGGCCAAGGCGATCCCTGTTTTCAGGTCGTTAACCACATCGGCGGCCAGTAAGGCGGCGGCCGCATTGAGCAGGACGACGTTTAACCGTGGACCGGTCTCGGTCCCCCGGAGGATAGCCTCTGTGATCCGGGCGTTTTCCGCCGGCCCCCCACCGACCAAGGAGGTTTTGGGAGCGGACGGCAGGCCCAGATCAGTCGCCTGGAAATGGACGGTCTGCATCTGACCGCTCCGCAGGATAGTGGCTTTATTCACTCCGTCAAGGGATAACTCGTCGAGACCGTCACCGCCGTGGACAACGACCGCCCGGGCGACCCCGAGGCGTTGGAGCACCTGGGCGACCACTTCGGTTAATTCCGGGGCGAAGACCCCGACTAACTGGCAGTTGGCGGCGGCGGGATTGGTTAACGGTCCCAGGAGGTTGAAGACAGTCCGGAAGCCCAACTCCTTTCGGGGGCCGGCGGCATGCTTCATGGCCTGGTGGAAAAGGGGGGCAAATAAAAAGCCAACTCCCGCTTCCCGCAGACAGACTTCAACTTGCTCCGGGGACAAGTCAACTTTAACGCCTAAGGCTTCCAGCACATCCGCGCTCCCGCAGCGACTGGAGATGGCCCGGTTACCGTGTTTGGCCACCGGAATCCCGGCGGCGGCCACAATGAAGGCAACCGTGGTTGAAATATTAAAGGTCTGGGCGCCGTCGCCCCCGGTTCCGCAAGTGTCAATCACCGTTGGGGCTTTAAAACTGATCTTAACTGCTTTTTCCCGCATCACCCTGGCGGCACCGGTAATCTCGGCCACGGTCTCTCCTTTCAGCCGTAACGCCGTTAAAAAACTGCCGATCTGGGCGGGTGAAGCACGGCCTTCCATGATCGCTTTGGTGGCGGCGATCATCTCGCTTTCCTCGAGGTGTTCACCCCGGGCTAGCTTGGCTAAACTCTCCTTAATCATCTCTGCTCAACTCCTCTCGACTCTTTATTTAATCGGGCAAAGGAAAGAGGTTTACTAACTGATGGCTCGGCCCTGGGCTTGGTCTAGGGCGACGATCAGGGCGGCTGCTTTATTCAGGGTTTCTTCGTATTCTTTTGCCGGTTCCGAGGCGGCAACAATCCCGGCCCCCACTTGTAGGTGGGCTTGCCGACCATGAAACAAAACCGTGCGGATTGTAATACAAGTATCGAGATTCCCGTTGAAACCAAGATAACCAACACAACCGCCGTAAAACTCCCGCCGGGTTGGCTCCAGTCTTTCAATGAGCTCCAGCGCCCGTTGTTTTGGGGCTCCGGAAAGGGTTCCGGCCGGAAAGACGGCCCGGATCAAGTCAGCACCGGAATAGGCAGGCCGTAATTCTCCCTGGAGGGTTGAGACGAGGTGCATGACATGGGAGTAAAACTCAACCGCCATCAGTTCGGTTATCCGGATGCTTCCAAACCGACAAACTTGGCTGAGTTCATTGCGGCCGAGTTCCACCAGCATCAGATGTTCGGCCTGTTCTTTTTCATCCGCCAGGAGCTCGCGGCGGAGGCGTTCATCTTCGGCGGTGGAGGAGCCGCGGCGTCGTGTCCCGGCAATAGGTTTTAGCGTAACGAGACCGTCTTCCAGACGGACCATTGTCTCCGGTGAAGAGCCGGCCAGCTGATGGTCGCCGAAATCGAGATAGAAAAGATAGGGGGAAGGATTAAGCAACCGTAATACCCGGTAAAAGCAGAAAGGATCCCCGGTGTATTCTTGGATGATTCTTTGGGAGAGGACTACTTGCTGGACTTCCCCGGACTGGATGTGTTTTTTCACGCGGGCGACGAGGTCCATAAACTCGTGACGGGAAATGGTCGTGAGCCGGGAGACGGGATCTTTGATTGGTACGGCATTGGGAAGCGGTGCCATGGGGAGGGACCGGTCCAGCCGGTTATTGATCATCACCAGTTCACGGACGGCTTTTTCATAGGAACCGTCGATATCGTCCGGATTGACCGCGGCCAGGACAATGAGGGTAATTTTGTGCGTGCGATGGTCAATCCGGGCAAGGTACCGGGGGATAACCCAGTGCAAATCGGGGAGGTTGGTCAGTGGTTGGGTTTCGACCGGGAGCTTTTGAAGCAGCCGCACGTAATCGTAGCCGATATAACCGACCGCGCCGCCATAAAAGGGGCCAAGCTCGGGTAAAGGGGCGACTTGAAAAGTGTCCAGCTTCTTTTTGAGTTCCGTCAACGGATCACCTCTGCCCTCGTTAATGCGGCCCTTTTCAAAAAAGGTCATTTCATCCCCGGAGGCTTTTAAGGTCAACAACGGATTCCAACCGATAAAAGAATAACGGCTTCTTTGGTGATCCTGTTCGAGGCTTTCCAGCAAAAAACGGCCTTTCCCCTCGGTTAACTTGTAAAAGATCGTCACCGGGGTCTCCATGTCGTTCGGTTGTTCGGAATAGACGGGGATATACCGGTAACCGGCGGCCGCCAATTGCCGGAACCTTTCCAGATCCAGGCGGCTCCTGCCGGAACAACCACTGGAGGGGTTTGAGAGACCCCCTGCAGCAAAACCTGGGCACAACCGTTCTCGTCTCAACTCAACTCAGCTCCTCTCTTTATGAGATATTAAAAAAGACCACGACTCCTAAGAGCATGGTCTTAAAAAGGAACAAACTAAAGAACCATACTACTCAGCTCGTCTTCGCTCCACTCAACTATAACTCTGCTAAGCTCAACTCTATAAACTGAAAGTTCTCTCTGCTGAACTGATTTTGGTGTCGATGCTGAAATTGTTTTTCGCACCGTGTTCTATCCGGTATGGATGGTCACAGGCTTTGCTAATTTTTCACTAATTATAGTAAACCCGATATTTACTGTCAAGGATAATTTCAAAAATGGTGTTCTATAACGTAAAACCTTTTCCGTGCTTGCCCTTGACCTAATTATTTCTTCTTGGTATAATTGAGAAGTGCATCAAAGAGGTTAATCTTACCTCAGACTGTGAGCCCCGGGTCTGTGGTTTTAGGCGCCTCGGTTGCAAGGGAGGTTTTAAAGTTGCGAACTTATCTGGCCAAACCAGATCAGAGAGAAAGAAAATGGTATGTGGTTGATGCGAGCGGTCAGACTTTAGGAAGATTGGCCAGTGTGGTTGCCAGGATTCTCCGGGGGAAACACCGTCCGGATTACACCCCTAATGTTGACTGCGGCGATCATGTGATCGTGATCAACGCCGAAAAAGTTGTGCTGACCGGCAAAAAACTACAGAAAAAGAAGTATTATTACCATTCCGGTTATCCGGGAGGTTTGAAGGTAAGGTCTTACCAAGAATTAATGGAGAACAAACCGGAGTTTGTGGTGAAGAAAGCGATCTACGGAATGATTCCCCACAACCGGTTAGGGCGTGCCCAGATCAAAAAGTTAAAAGTTTATCGTGGACCGGAACATCCCCATGCGGCTCAGAAACCCGAGCCGTTGGAGATCAAGGGCTAAAGTCGAAGGGAGGTAACGATCCTTGCCTAGCGCAAAAATCGCGGAGCCTAAATATTACGGCACCGGGCGGCGGAAAACAGCGGTGGCGAAGGTCTGGTTGGTGCCCGGCCAAGGGAAGATCATGATCAACAAGCGCGATGCGAAAAGTTATTTCGGGCGCAGAGTTTTGGAAGTCATGGTGGAGCAACCTTTACACCAGACCGGAACCGTTGGGAAATATGACGTGATTGCGTCCGTGCGCGGTGGTGGCATCAGCGGACAGGCTGGCGCCGTCCGTCATGGCATTGCCCGCGCTTTATTGAAAGTAGATCCGGAGTATAGAATTCCGTTAAAGCGCGCCGGTTTCTTGACCCGTGATCCGCGGGTGAAGGAACGGCGGAAGTACGGCTTGAAGAAAGCAAGGAAAGCGCCACAATTCTCCAAACGGTAATTGGTGGTACTGGCAAGACACGACTGACCGGTCGTGTCTTTTCTTTTCACCGGAAGGCGGGGATGAGATGCAAGCAACTGGGAAAAAGGCCATTCTCGTCGGCGGGGGGCCGGTTCATTATGGACTTCTCCGGACGGCATTGGCGGCCGGTTACGATCTGTTGTTCGCGGTCGACGGGGGAGGAAAACCCCTCGCTGATTTGGGTTATCAACCCCAGTTTTTGCTCGGGGATTTTGATTCTCTCCCGTTATCTTATCAAAACGAGTTGGCAGCCAAGGGAGTCCAAGTCCTCCGCTATCAGCAGGAAAAAGACTGGACCGACCTTGAGCTTGCTTTAAATCAAATTGCTGCCCAGCAGTGCCACACGATGTTGGTCTTTGGCGCTTTGGGCGGGCGTCTCGATCATACCCTCGTCAATATCTCATTAATGTACAGAATGGAGCAGTCCGGAACCGAGCTGGTTTTAATTGGCGATGAACAGGCGGTTACTTTAATGACCGGTCAGGGCAGAATAAGGATATTCCCCTTTCCCGGCGGCCATTTTTCGCTGCTCCCCTACCCCTTTAACGCGCAGGGGGTCAGCATCTGGGGGGCCAAATATCCCTTGGAAAGGGCTACTTTAGAGCTGGGGTCAACCCGGGGGATACATAATGAATTTTTAACCGGACCGGTCGAGGTAGAACTTGAGGCCGGTTCCCTGCTGATCATTGTGGAAGGGTTACGGCATTGCCCGGAGGGAAGAACGCTCTTCCAACGACTACCAAGGTAAAAACAGCAGGAAACAGCAGTTTTTCCGCGAAACAGTAATAAGCGAAATGACCGGTATTTTTGTTTCTTTCCACCAGCAATCGTTGTAATCAGACGAAAAAGGCACGGCGCAAACCGCAGTAACTAGACCTCGCAACAACTTTCCACCGGTTAAAAGGGACGGACCCCAGTCGGACTGGAATTTGGCGAAAAGTATATAATAATAGTTGAGAATAACCTGGGGGTGCTAGGGAATGGTTAACCGTCGGGTGGTTGTTCTTCTTCCCGAAAGTTTGCTGCGCGAGGTGGATCGGGTTGCGCACAGGGAGTACGGCAGCCGCAGTGCCTTTATTCGTGACGCCATGCGCCATTTATTGGCGGAAAAATTACGGACCGAAAAGCGGGAGAAAATGGCGGTAGGCTACCAAAAGATGGGCCCCCTCAACTTGGAACTGGCGGAAGAAGGGATCGGTCAGGATCTGGTAGAGTTCGACCACTATCTGGACCGGTTGGCGGCGGGTGAGGATTATTGATCGTCAAGCGGGGCGACCTTTTCTTTGCCGACTTGAACCCGGTGGTCGGTTCGGAACAGGGTGGACTGCGGCCGGTGATTATTCTCCAGAACAACATCGGGAACACCTACAGTCCGACGACGATTGTGGCGGCGATTACTTCCAAGATTAAACGGGCCCGCCTCCCCACCCACGTGGAGATTAAGAAAGACTATACGAAACTGGACCGGAATTCGGTGATCCTTTGCGAGCAGATCCGGACGATCGATAAAAGACGCCTGAGTGAGAAGATTGGCGAACTGAACGAGGAATATATGAGTAAAGTCGATGAAGCGTTAAAGATTAGTTTGGGCTTGATCCCCCTTGATTAGCGAAAGAAAATGGCCGCCCGCTTGCGGGCGGTTATCTTTTCGTTCAGGGCAGGAATATACCGGGTACAAGACGAAATAAAGGGTGGTCGTTCCAGGGCAGGACAAAATGGAAGGAAAGGCAAGCAAAAACGGAGCGACAAGTAATGAGTATAAACCAGAAGAGGTGTTTCGTGATGGAAGCGGTTCGAGTAAGGTTTGCCCCCAGTCCAACCGGTTATTTACATATTGGCGGTGCCCGTACCGCCCTCTACGATTGGTTGCTGGCGCGCAAGACCGGGGGCCAGTTTATATTGCGGATTGAAGATACGGACCGGAACCGGCTGGTGGCCGATGCGGTCCAGGACATCAAAGAGAGTCTGCGCTGGTTGGGGCTGGACTGGGACGAAGGACCGGACGCCGGCGGTGACGCCGGACCCTATTTCCAGTCGGAGCGACTGGCTATCTACCAAAAATATGCCACCCAATTGGTGCAAGCGGGGAAGGCCTATTATTGTTTTTGTACGCCCGAGCGTTTGGAGGAGATGCGGAAAAAGCAGGAAGAGGCGGGCCAACCTTCCGGTTATGACCGGCATTGCCGGGAGTTGCCGGCGGAAGAGGTTGAAAGGAAGCTGGCCGCGGGGGATAAATATGTGATCCGGTTTAAAGTCCCCCTCACCGGGCAAACCAAAGTCCGGGACGAGCTCCGGGGTGAGATGGTCTTCGACCACCAGACCCTGGATGATTTTGTTATTCTCAAGTCGGATGGTTTTCCCACCTACCATTTGGCCAGTGTGGTGGATGACCACCTCATGGGGATCACCCACGTGATCCGCGGTGAGGAGTGGATCGTCAGTCTGCCCCGGCACTTTTTATTGTACGCCGCTTTCGGGTGGAACCCGCCGGTCTTCATCCACCTGCCGATCTTTCTTGCCCCGGACGGAAAAGGAAAACTCAGTAAGCGCCACGGCGCGACGGGGGTCAGGGAGTTTCGCGAGAAGGGCTATCTGCCGGAGGCGCTCGTCAATTTTCTCTTGCTTTTAGGCTGGCATCCCCCGACGGACCAGGAACTGTTCACCTTGGACCAGGCGGTGGAGGCGTTTTCGGTTGACCGGCTCAATACTTCGCCGGTGAACTTTTCCCTCGACAAACTGGACTGGTATAACGGGATTTACATCCGGAAGTTATCCCATGAAGAATTGGCCAAGCGGGCGCTCCCGTTTTTACAGAAGGACGGGTTACTCCCGGATCCTTGCCCGCCGGAACAGTTTGCCTATTTAGTCCGGTTGATGCCGCTGGTTCAGGAGCGGATTAAACTTTTGTCCGAGATTTCGAATGCCGTCGGTTATTTCCTGCGGGAGGAGATCGACCCGCCGGCGCCGGAACTTTTGGTTGGGAAGAAAGGAACGGCGGGAGAAATAGCCGACATCTTAGGGAAGGTTGGGGCCGTTTTAAACCAAATTGATGATTTTAGTGAGGAAAACCTGGAGCGCGTCTTGCGGGCCCTGGCGGAAGAGTTGCAACTGAAACCGGGACAGATCTTTATGCCGGTGCGGGTGGCGGTGACCGGGCAGACAGCAACGCCGGGTTTATTTGAACTTTTAGCCGCTCTCGGTAAGAAAAAAGTGTTGCAACGGCTTTGGCAAGCCGTGACGGTTTTGCAAGGGGCGTAAGGGGTAAAGGCTCCTTGAAATTATCAAAAGGAAGGAGGGACCAGTGATGAAAAAGAAAGCGGTTTTTATCATTGCCAAGCAGCAGTTCCGGGATGAAGAATACCAGGTGCCGAAGGATATTCTGTTAGCGGCCGGGATCGAAGTGGTGACTGCTTCCACCACCACGGAGGAGGCCGTCGGGAAATTAGGCCTCAAGGTCAAGCCCGACCTGCTGGTGGGGGAGATCAAGCCTGATGACTATGAAGCGATCGTTTTTGTTGGAGGTGGCGGCGCGTCCCAGTATTTTGCGGATACAGCGGTCCATGCCTTGGCCCGCCAGTTTGCCGAAGCCGGGAAAGTGGTGGCGGCGATTTGCATCGCCCCGGTGATCCTGGCCCGGGCCGGTCTGTTGAAAGGAAAACGGGCCACGGTCTACCCCGACGGAATTCCCGAATTGGAACAGGGGGGCGCCGTTTATACCGGCCAAAGTGTGGAAAGGGACGGCCGGATCATTACCGGCAACGGGCCGGCGGCGGCGGAGGCTTTCGGCCGGGAGATTGTTGACCAAATTAGTGGAGACGGGAAAAGGTAAGGAATAAACATTAAAAATAGAGCATTATTCTTTGAGGTATTTCACGCCTTAGTCAAAGCAGAACAAGGGAGGAGCAAAATGGGCCGATTTTTTGGGACCGATGGGGTACGTGGTGTGGCAAACCAGGATCTCACCCCGGAACTGGCTTTTCAGCTGGGACGGGTGGGGGCCTATGTCCTGGCGAAAAAAAAGGGGCGGAACGCCGGGAACGGCCGGCTGGTGGTTGGCCGGGATACCCGGGTCTCCGGGGAGATGTTGGAAGCGGCGTTAGTGGCCGGGATTACTTCCACCGGAGTCCAGGCTGAACTGTTGGGTGTACTTCCGACCCCCGGGGTTGCTTATTTGACCCGCCAGTTGAAGGCGGATGCCGGGGTGATGATCTCCGCCTCCCATAACCCGGTTGGTGACAACGGTATTAAGTTCTTTGCTGAACACGGGTATAAACTCGATGATGATCTTGAAGAGGAGATTGAAAGTTTTCTTACCTCTGAGGAACGGCGGAAAGAGATTCCACGTCCGGTTGGATTGGAGGTCGGACGGGTTTTACGGCGGACCGCGGCGGTGGATGAGTATGTGAAGTTTCTGGTGGCCACCGCCGGGCGGAGTTTTGCGGGTTTAACCGTCGTCCTTGACTGTGCGTTTGGCGCCACCTACAATACCGCACCCCAAGTCTTCACGGAACTCGGTGCCAAGGTCATTGCCCTTCATGCGGAGGACGACGGGTCGCGGATTAATGTCCGGTGCGGTTCGACCCATCCCAGCATTTTGCAGGAGGAAGTGGTCCGGCAGGGTGCCCAGATCGGCTTCGCCTACGACGGCGATGGGGACCGGGTGATTGCGGTCGATGAAAAGGGAGAGTTGATTGACGGAGACCAGATCATGGGGATCTGCGGTTTTCAACTTTTGGCCGACGGGCGTTTGCCCGAAAAGACGATTGCGGTTACGGTTTACAGCAATCTGGGCTTGCTTGAGTCCTTCCGGGAAGCGGGCGGTGACGTGGTGGTGACCGAGAACGGCGACCGGAAAGTCTTATCCGCCATGTTGGAAAAGGGTCTGGTTTTAGGCGGCGAACAGTCCGGACATATAATTTTTCTGGAGCATAACAGTACCGGTGACGGGATTCTCACCTCTTTACAGTTGATGAACGCCTTCCTCCGGTCCGGGCAGCCTGCTTCCGAGCTGAAAAAGAAGGTCCGGAAGTTCCCCCAGGTTTTACAGAATGTACCCGTAACCAGGAAAGACGAGTGGAAGAAAAACGAGCGGATCAATGAGGTAATCGCCCAATTCCAACAGCAATTGGGGGAGAAAGGCCGGATCTTTGTCCGGGCTTCCGGGACGGAACCCTTAATCCGGGTGATGGTGGAAGGCCCGGATGAGGAGGAGATCCGGAAGATCGTGGACGGGATTACCGATGTGATCGCGGAAGAGTTGGCGTGAGTGCCAAAAGCCGGCGGAAAAGAGCCTTTGGCTTTAACAGCAGACATCGCCTACCGATGCCCCATGTATTAATTAACGTTCAGCGGGCAAGCTAAGGTAAAGGGGGTTGATGCTGCTGAAAATTAAAGACATTATGACCGATGAAGTGGCGACGGTTAGTCCGGAGACGACGGTGGTCGAAGCAGCCCGTTTAATGCAGAAACACGATATTGGTTCGCTTCCGGTTTGCGACGGGCCGGATCTGGTCGGGATTGTGACCGACCGGGACATTGTGGTACGGAGCGTAGCCACTGGTAAAGATTTGGCGACGACACCGATCCGCGAGGTAATGACCCAGCGGGTGGTGACGGTTTCGCCGGAGACCGATGTTCACCAGGTGGCCACGTTAATGTCGAACCAACAGATCCGGCGGTTACCGGTGGTTGACAACAACCGCCTCGTCGGTATGGTCTCCCTGGGAGATCTGGCAACGCAGGCCAAGACGGAGGTTGAAATAGCGAAAACTTTGGGCGAGATTTCCGAACCGGCCGCACCGAAACAGATGTAAGTGCCGGTTATGCGGAGCGCCTGCCGGTGTCGGGAGCACGGCAAACCGGAATTTTCTGCGTTTAGCGAGATAGTTCGTATAGAGAAAGGGTTTTCCCTTTCTCTTTTTTTATCCGGCGGCGCTGGTTAATATTGAGAGAAGGGTATGGGACGACGGCAGGAAATAACGGGCGTGCCAAGAAACCATAGAGGGTAAAATTTATAAACGGAGGTTTGTGGTGGGATGGAAGAGTTAATTGCCAAGATTGAACGGGAGTTAACGGTGGAACTGGGGGAAGAAGGTTTCCGGCAGGCTGACCGGACCGGCGAGATCAGCGAAGTAATTTCGCTAAGCGATCCTGCTGCTTTGGCCGGAATCATCGACCATACGCTCTTAAAACCGGAAGCCACCTATAATGATGTTGAGCGCTTGTGCGCCGAAGCCAAGGAGTACGGTTTTGCTTCCGTTTGTGTCAATCCGGCCAATGTCAGTCTGGCGGTGCGCCTTTTGGGCAAGAGTGCGGTCAAAGTATGTACCGTGGTTGGCTTTCCGCTGGGCGCCACCACGCATCAGGTCAAAGCGGAGGAGACGAAAGAAGCGGTGGGAAGTGGGGCCGCCGAAGTCGATATGGTGATCAATATTGGGGCTTTGAAGTCAGGCTTTTATAACCTGGTCTACCAGGACATCAAAGCGGTGGTGGAAGCCGCCGGGGCGCAGGCTTTGACCAAAGTGATCATCGAAACCTGTTTATTAACGACGGAAGAAAAGATCAAAGCCTGTCTCCTTGCGCTGTACGCCGGGGCCGATTTCGTGAAGACGTCAACCGGGTTTGGCAAAGGCGGCGCTACCGTTGAGGATGTGGCTTTAATGCGTCGGGTTGTCGGTGGACGGATGGGCGTCAAAGCTTCCGGCGGGATCCGTGACCTGGCGACTGCGGAAGCAATGGTGAAAGCCGGAGCCAACCGGATTGGGGCCAGTGCCGGGGTGAAGATTATCCAGGAGTTACAGGAAAGGCTTGGGCGCGGGGAACAAGGGTAAAATCGGAACAACATTGCCGAGGCGGTTCTAGACCACCTCAGTGTCGGCCGGTAACCGGAACAGGTTCGGTTTGCCGGCGAAATTAATTAAAATAGCTAAATATTAACCAGGATGAACTTAAATCAGCTTGACTCATCTGCGGAAATTGGATATAATTCCATTAAAATGGTAATATTGTTAATGAGGGGAATTCTGGTATTTAGCGAGTTTGGAATATCGTGAAAGGAGTGGAGATTAATGAGTTTAAAAGGAACCCGTACGGAGAAAAACCTTTTGACCGCTTTTGCCGGCGAATCGCAGGCCAGAAACAGGTATACATACTATGCGGCACAAGCAAAGAAAGAAGGTCTTGTCGAGGTTGCCGAGCTCTTTGAAGAGACGGCCAATCACGAGAAAGAGCACGCGAAACGGCTCTTTAAACTGTTGGAAGGCGGGCACGAAGTGGAGATCCAGGCCGGTTTCCCCGCCGGGAAGATTGGAAACACCGCCGAAAACCTGGAACAGGCCGCGGCGGGTGAGAATTTTGAATGGACCAAGATGTACCCGGAATATGCGAAGATCGCCCGGGAGGAAGGGTTTGAAGATATTGCCAAGGTTTTTGAGTCGATCGCCATTTCCGAGAAAAACCATGAACGCCGCTTCAATGAACGTTTGGCCGCCATCCAAGCGGGAACCGTCTTTAAAAAGGACAAGGCGATCACCTGGATCTGCCACAACTGCGGTTATGTCCACGAAGGAACGGAACCGCCGGCCACTTGCCCGGCATGTGCTCATCCCCAGGGCTATTTTGCTCCGTTGAACGATCCTTCGCGGCGTTAAAACCAAAACAGTTACTTTTGGCTTCGAACCTGTGAAAAAGGAAGGCCGGTACGCCGGCCTTCCTTTTTTACTATTGACCGCGGCCGGGATGTATACATTATATCTGTTTCCCAGCCCGGTGGTTGCCTTGACAGGGGTAGGAAGTCATGTTTTAATTGGGTAATGAGATTGTTAGAAGTGGGGGATTTATTTGGTAAAGATACATGGCAATAAAGGGGTTTATCTTCTGTACAACCGGTTGTTTCTCGATGCGGAGTTGACGCCGGCGGAGATTAATCAGCGTTTACAACAGGAAGGCCTGGCCCCCATTCCTGCCGAGGCGTTGGCGCCGCAAACGGCAAAAACCGGCACGATTACCTACGGAATTCTCATGGCCCATAACACCTCCGGTGACCCGGAGCATTTAAAACTGAAATTTGACGCCCTGGCTTCGCACGACATCACTTATGTCGGGATTATCCAGACGGCGAAAGCCAGCGGATTGAAGGAATTCCCCCTTCCTTATGTCTTGACCAACTGCCACAACAGCCTCTGCATGGTGGGCGGGACGATCAACGAGGATGATCATGTCTTCGGCTTGTCGGCCGCCCGGCGCTACGGCGGGATTTTTGTCCCGGCGCACCAGGCGGTTATTCACCAGTATATGCGGGAAATGTTTGCGGGCGGCGGGCGGATGATCCTGGGTTCCGACAGCCATACCCGCTACGGTCCGTTGGGAACGATGGGGATCGGGGAAGGCGGCCCGGAATTGGTGAAACAGCTGGTCGGGCGGACTTATGACCTGGTTTACCCCGAGGTGATCGCGGTCTATCTGGAAGGCGAGCCCGCCTGGGGCGTTGGCCCGCAAGACGTGGCCCTGGCCCTGATTAAAGCGGTCTTTGCCGGCGGGTATGTTAAAAACAAGGTGCTGGAGTTTATCGGGCCCGGGGTGGCAAATTTATCCGTTGATTACCGGAACGGTATCGATGTGATGACGACGGAGACCACTTGTTTAAGTTCGATCTGGCAGACCGATGAGCAGGTGGCCGCGTATCTGGCGGAGCACGGCCGCCCCGATGATTACCGCCGTTTGGAACCGGCGACGGTCAGCTACTACGACGGGTTAATCCGGATTGATCTGAGTAAAATCGAACCGATGATTGCCCTCCCCTTCCACCCGAGCAACGCTTATTCGATTCGTGAGTTTAAGGAGAACGCGGGTGATATCTTGGCGGCGGTCGAGGCCGAGGCGAAAAAGCTATTCCCCCACCCGGAGGTCAAGCTGGACCTGACGGGAAAGGTGAAAGGCGGTGCGGTTTGTGTTGACCAAGGGGTGGTGGCCGGTTGCGCCGGGGGATCGTTTGAGAATCTCTGGTTCATGGCGGAGATGATGGCGGGGAAACCCATTGGCAACGGTGAGTTTGCCCTCAGTGTTTACCCGGCGAGCCAGCCGATTAATTTGGCCTTAATTAACCAGGGTGCTGCGGCGAAGTTACTCTCCTCCGGGGTGACTCTGCGGACGGCCTTTTGCGGCCCGTGTTTCGGGGCCGGGGATATCCCGGCCAACGGGATGTTGAGTATCCGCCACACAACCCGTAACTTCCCCAACCGGGAAGGGTCGAAGCCGCGGGATGGTCAACTGGCGGCGGTGGCCCTGATGGATGCCCGTTCGATTGCGGCGACGGCTATGCGCGGGGGTGTGCTCACGGCCGCCAATGAATTGGAATTACCGCCAAAACAAACGGTCCGCTACCATTTTGACCCGCAAATTTATGCACACCGGGTTTACAACGGGTATGGGAAGGCGGACCCCAGTGTTGCTCTGAAATACGGTCCGAATATTGCGGACTGGCCGGAGATGATTCCGCTTCCGGACGGGTTAATTTTAAAACTGGCGGCGGTCATTACGGATCCCGTGACAACGACGGATGAACTGATCCCCTCCGGGGAGACTTCTTCTTACCGTTCGAACCCCTTGAAACTGGCCGAATTCACCCTCTCCCGGAAAGAGCCCGGTTACGTGCCAAAGGCCAAAGCCATTGCCCGCCTGGAGGAAGAACGGCGGCGCTGGACAGCGGGGCAGGCGCTCCCGCCGGATCTGGCGGAACTTTTTGCGGCGGTGGCGGCCGTGACCGGGAAGAAGACCGAAAAATTGGTGGCCGACACCGGTTTGGGGAGCGCGATCTTTGCGGTGAAACCGGGCGACGGCTCCGCCCGCGAACAGGCGGCTTCCTGCCAGAAAGTCTTAGGCGGCTGGGCGAATCTGGCCATTGAGTATGCGACCAAACGGTACCGGAGCAACTTAATCAACTGGGGGATGCTACCGTTTACCATCGACCCGGCAGACCAGGCGAAACTAACCGTCGACAGTATCTTGTATATCCCGGGAATCCGGGCGGCGGTCTGTTCGGGAGCGGAGGAGGTTACCGCTTATCTTGTCCCCGGGGGCAACACCATCCGGCTTAAACTGGAGAACCTCTCCCCTAACGAGCGGGAGATTATCTTAGCGGGGTCTTTAATTAATTATTACGCCGTTCACCAATGAGCGGACGGTGACTGAAGGAAGAAAAAGGAAGAGGGGAGAGGCCTTCACCTCTTCCTTTTTTCTTAAGGGCCAATTCTGTTGAACGGAAAATTTTGCGGGGGAATAAGAAAACCAGGCCAGTTAATATGATTAATAGGATATAATTAAGGATATTTACTTCTGACGGTGAACGTTTTATGGTACAATTTTTAGTAACCCCTTAGCAACTTCCGAAGGAAGATGATGAAGAACGGTGAGGTGATTGTATGGTTTTAATCAACGAAAGCAGAAATCTGGATCACGATCCGCGCATTTGTGTTCTGGGCGCGGGACATGGTGGCATGGCAATGGCCGGACATTTAGCGATGGCTGGATATAAAGTAAATCTATACAATCGTTCGGAAGAGCGTTTGGAACCGGTCCGGTTGTTGGGCGGCATCGAACTTTCCGGGGCGATTGAAGGGTTTGGCCCGATTAATTTGGCGACCAGTAATATTGCCGAGGCGATTCAGGATGCGGACATCTTGATGGTGGTCGTACCCGCCAATGGCCACGCGTCCATTGCGGAGCAGGTGGCGCCCTACCTCCGGGACGGGCAGTATATTCTCTTGAATCCGGGACGGACGGGCGGTGCTTTGGAATTCCGGGCGGTTTTAAGGCGGATGGGCTGCCAAGCCCAGGTTATCCTCGGCGAGGCCCAGACCCTTTTATACGCCAGCCGGAATATCAATCCGGCACAGGTGCGGATCTTCGGCATCAAAAACAATATTCCCATTGCGGCGCTGCCCGGCAACTTAACGGCCGAGCTGGTGGCCAGACTCCGGACGATCTTTCCCCAATTTGTGCCGGGTGATAATGTGCTGAAAACGAGTTTGAACAATATTGGGGCCATTTTTCACCCCGCCCTGACCGTATTAAATGCGGCCCGGATCGAGTCGACCCGCGGTGAATTCCAGTTTTATATGGAAGGGGTTACCCCGTCCGTCGCCCATGTGTTGGAAGCACTGGATCAGGAACGGGTTGCGGTCGCGGCCGCCCTGGGGATCCGGGCCATGTCGGCCCGGGAATGGCTGTATGTGGCCTATGACGCGCCCGGGAAAACGCTCTTTGAGGCGATGCGCAATAACCCGGGTTATAAAGGGATTAACGCCCCGTCCATGGTTGACCACCGGTATCTGTGGGAGGATGTCTCGATGAGCCTTGTCCCCATCGCGTCCCTGGGGCGACACTTAAACGTCCCGACCCCGACGATTGAGAATATTATTCATCTGGCCTCCCTGATGAACCAGACTGATTACTGGAAGGAAGGACGGACCATTGAAAAGATGGGACTGGCCGGCTTGACGGTGGCCCAGATCCGGCGGTTGGCTTTGGAGGGTGATGTGTAATGAAGAAAATTGTTGCCGCGACGATCGGAAATTGTGTGCACGTTGCCGGGATCTACAATTTCCTTAATTTGGCCGAACTCTGCGGGTACCAGACTACTTTCCTCGGGATTGGGGTGAAACCGGCCCGGATCATCGGTGCCCTGCAAGAAGTAGAGCCGGATTACTTGGCTTTAAGCTACCGTTTGACTCCGGAAGTGGCGGACAAGCTTTTTGCGGAATTGAAAAATGCCCTGCAGGAAGCGGGCCTTAGCCACCAAAAGATCATCTTTGGCGGGACCCCGGCGGTGGCCAAAGTGGCGGCGGAAAGCGGGCTTTTTTGCCGGATCTTCAGCGGGGAAGAGGAAGAAGGGGCGGTGGTCGCTTTCCTGAAAGGGGAGACAGCGGGGGAAGAGGCGCGGTTTGGCGGTGATACCCTGGTGGAACGCCTGGCGCAGAAACACCCTTATCCGTTGCTCCGGCACCATTTTGGCTTGCCAAGTTTGGAGGAGACGGTGAAAGGAGTAGCCCGGCTGGCGGCGGCAAAAGTCCTCGACGTCATCTCAATCGGTCCGGACCAGAACGCGCAAGAATCCTTTTTCCGCCCCGCGGAGATGGACCCGCAGCAGGAAGGGGCCGGCGGCGTTCCCCTGCGTAAGGAAGAGGATCTGGTCCGTCTGTATGAAGCTTCGCGGACGGGAAACCGGCCGCTCCTCCGCTGTTACAGTGGGACCAGGGATTTACTCAAATGGGCCGATTTGACCGCGCGGACGATCAAAAATGCCTGGGCGGCCATCCCTTTATATTGGTATAGCCAGTTGGACGGGCGATCCAACCGTCCGGTGGCCGAGGCGATCCGGGAGAACCAGGAAGCCATGGCCTGGCACGGTGCCCGCGGGATCCCGGTCGAAGTGAATGAAGCCCACCACTGGAGTCTAAGGGGTGCTCCGGATTCGGTGGCGGTGGCCGCTTTTTATCTCGCCGCTTATAATGCCAAAAAAGCGGGGGTGAAAGATTATATTGCACAGATTATGTTGAATAACCCGCCGGGGACCAGCGGGGCAATGGATCTGGGCAAAGCGCTGGCCGGCTTGGAACTGGTCGCCCGTCTGGAAGATGCGGACTTTAAAGTCTACCGCCAGGTCCGGGCCGGACTAGCCAGTCTTTCGGTGAAGCCGCACGTGGCCAAGGGACAACTGGCGGCTTCCGCTGTTCTGGGCCTGGCCTTGAACCCCCAGATTATCCATGTGGTGGCCTATTGCGAAGCCGACCATATTGCCACGCCGGAAGAGATTATTGAGAGTTGTGAAATTGTCCATGGGGTGCTGAAGAATTGTCTGTACGACGCCCCCGATCCGACGGGAGACCGGCGGGTCGTGGCCCGGCGCGACGAACTCATGGCCGAAGCGGAATTGATCCTGGACGCGATCCGGCGGTTGGGGGCGGCGGAAACCGCGGATCCCCTGTCCGATCCGGGAACCCTGGCGAAGGCGGTTGCTTTGGGGATCTTGGATGCCCCGCAGCTTAAAGGATCAACGGTGGCCCCGGGTAAGATAAAAACCCGGATGCTCCGGGGAGCCTGCCGGCTCTGGGATGAGGAAACGCAGCAGGTAATCGGAGAAGGAACAAGACTTGCCGGTGGCAACTGGCAACGAAACGATGGTTCAAGGTAGGAAAAGGAAGGCGCGCCAGCCGCGCGGGCTGGTCTTGTTTGCTGCCGCTTTTGGTTTGACCGTCTCCGTGCTTCTGGGGTTTTACCTCGGTTATTTAAGCGGCCGGAACTCCGGGCGGGAACCGTTGACCGGCGTGGTGGGGGCGTTGGTTGGTTTTCTGGTGGGGATCACCGGCCTTATTTTCCTGGCCAGGGGGGAAACCTAAAGGGGTGAAACAAGAATTTTAAGCACTTTAAGAGGACTTTTGTTGTCGGTTAGCGAAGAGAAGATCTTGTTTGTGTTGTCGAACCACTTCTGGCTGGTCTGGCGAAGGAGGGAAAAGAATGGCGAATGCGATCTGGCAAGAGTTGACTGCCGTGGAGGAAGAAGCGGATCAACTGATTAGTGCGGCAAGACAGGAAGCCAATACCTATCTGACGCAACAGCGCCAGGAATTGGCGGCCGAACGGGAGTTGATGCTGGCGACCGCGCGGAAAGAAGGCCAAGCGGAGCTGGCCAAAAAGCTGGCCGAGGCGGAACAGGCCGTTGCCGAACTCCGGCGGCGGACGGATCTGGAGATTAAAGAGCTCCGCAGTAAAGCAACGGCGAAGGTACCCGCGGTCGTTGATTTTATTAAAGAAAGGATCAGAGGATAGATGGCGATTGTACCGATGAGACGCCTGGAGCTGTACGGCTTGGTTGAGCACAAATCCTCTTTTCTTTCGGAGCTGCAACGCCTCGGCTTGGTGGAACTGATCGAGCCAGCTGAGGAGGAAAAACGTTTGGGAACGGAAGAGGAGATTGCGGAGAAGCTGCGCCAGGTGGAAGAAAAACTCGGTGAGATCAACCGGGTCTTGACCATTTTTGAACGTTTTGCGCCGCTGAAGCCGAACTTTATTGAGCAGTTTGCCGGGATCAAGACGATCTTGACTTGGGAAGAACAACAGAATTACTTGGCCAAGCGGGAAAAAGCCAAGGACCTGGCCGAACAGGTTTTTACCGCCGAGTACGAACATAACATCCTTGAGCAGGAAATAGTCAGGATTGAACGGGAGCTTAAGGCCTTACAGCCTTGGGCGGAGCTGGATCTGCCCGTGGAAGCATGGGACGGTTCACGGCGGATTGCGGTCCTGCTTGGCAGTTCCGACCGGGATCCGCAGCTTTTATCCCAAGCGTTGGCCGCGGAGGAGATCGCCCACTGTTACCGGGAGCTTGGCGAGTATGAGAACCGGTTTTATGCCGTCTTTTTCTGTTGGCGGGACGCCCAGGCTGCGGAGATTTTAAGGGCGAAGGGGTTTGTCCCGGCCAGGCCGGAGGTGACGGCCGGGACCGTTGGCGAACGGCTGGCGGCTTTAAACGAAAAGAAGCAGCAACTGGAGGCGGAAAAGGCCAAACTGGTTGCCGCTTTGCAGAACTTGGCGAACGAACGTCCCTTCTTCCAAACCCTCTATGATTACTGGCATAACCAAAAGCGGCAAGTGGAAGCCCACCGCCAATTGTTGGTGGGGAAAGCGGTTTTTGGCCTGCAAGGCTGGGTTCCGGCCGAGCAAGCAGGGCGGGTGGAGAAAGTGCTGGCCGCGTTGAAACTCCCCCATTATTTACGGATTTTTGAACCACAGCCCGGCGAGGAGATCCCTATCCTCTTGAAGAACCCGAAAGTGGTTACCCCCTTCGAAAAACTGGTGGAGTCCTTCAGTTATCCCCGGCAGGATGAGGTGGATCCCTCGGCGGCGATCGCCCCGTTTTTCTTCCTTTGCTACGGGATGGCGTTGGGCGACGCCGGTTATGGGGCGGTCCTGGCCCTGCTCTGTGCGGTGCTGATGGCGAAACTGACGATGGGGCCGGGCGGCCGGAAGATGGCGGGGTTGTTTATCCTCAGCGGGTTGGGCGCGGTCCTTTTCGGACTGGTCACTTCCAGTATCTTTGGTTATTCCTTTTTCAAAGGCGCTTTCAACGTGATGGACAGCCCCCAACTATTATTAGTACTCTCCTTAGGACTGGGCTTAATCCAGTTGTATACCGGAACGATCATTAGCGCCTGGATCAGCATTAAACACGGCGATGTGGCGGGCGCATTTTGGGAGAAAGGGGTCTGGCTCCTCTTTCTGACGGGAATCCTGCTAACGGTGGGCGGCTCCTACATCGGGCTCGAGGACTACGCCGGATATTTTAAGTACGGAACCCTGACCGCGGCGCTTCTATTGGTCATTGGCAACGCCCGGGGGAAAAAGGGACTTGTCGAGATTTTGAAGGCGATCCCGGGGGGGTTGTTAAAGATCTACGGCAGCGTCAGTTTTTTCAGTGATGTGCTGTCTTATTCCCGGTTGATGGCCCTGGGGCTTTCCGGTGCGGTGATGGCCTCGATCATCAATTTATTTGTGGAGATGACGTGGGGCGCACCGCTTGGCTGGCTCTTTGCGCTTCTGATTTTCCTCGTCGGCCACGGGCTCAATTTTGGTTTGAACCTGCTTGGGGCCTACGTACACAGCAGCAGACTACAGTATCTGGAGTTTTTCAACACCTTTTTCACCGGTGGAGGGCGGCCTTTTGCGCCTTTGAAACTGGAGAACAAAAATGTTTACTTAGAAAAAGAAAGAGAGGTATAAAAAGATGGAACTGGGTACTTTGTATGCATTTCTAGGTGTGGCAATTGCGGTTTTGCTGTCGGGAATCGGGTCCGCCTACGGGGTAAGTATCGCTGGGCGCGTATCAGCGGGTGTGATTACGGAAGATCCGAAAAAATTCGGACAAACCCTAGTTTTAACGGCTCTTCCGGGCACCCAGGGTATTTACGGCTTCGTCATAGGCATGCTGATGGTCTTTAAATTTGCCGCGGTCTCTGGACCGATTCCTTTAGAGGCCGGGTTCCGTTTTCTCATTACCGGGTTGCCCATCGGGGTTGTCGGCCTTTTCTCCGCGATTTACCAGGGGAAAGTGGCGGCGGCCGGGGTAGGTATTGTCGCTAAAAGGCCGGAGGAGGCGGCGAAAGGGATTGTCTACGCCGGTTTGGTGGAGACGTATGCCATTTTGGCCTTTATTATCTCCTTCTTCCTCTATAACACGATTACGCTTTAGGTGGGATCGATGATGACCCAAGAATTAACGGTGCTGACCAACCGGATCATGGAGGCGGCCCGGAAGGAAGCCGCGGAGATTGCGGCCCAGAGCCGGGAAGAAGCCCAGCGGCTGGCGGAAGATTACCGGAAAGAAACGGCGGAAATGGTTAAAGCCATCCGGGAAGATTTCCGGCAGCAGGGAGAAGAAGAAGCACGCCGCCTGATGCGGGAAGCGGAACTCGAAATGAGACTCCGTCTTTTGCAGACGAAGCAAGAATTGATCCACGACGCTTTTGAACAGGCGATGGTTACCTTGGCGGAGATGCCGGAGGCGGAAAAGGCCGCCCTTTATCAAGAATTGCTCCTGGCGGCGGTGGAGAGCGGCGAGGAGACGGTGGCCGTTTCCACCGCGGAAAAAGGACTCTGGCAGCGTATTATTTCCCAAGTGAACCAGGAATTGGTGAAGAAAGGCCGGAGCGGGAAGTTGCAATTAAGGCCGGAACCGGCTCCGATCAAAGGAGGCTTCCTCCTCATCGGCACCAATTATGAAGTGAACGCCTCCTTGGAGTCGATTGTGGCCGATTTGGAGGAGCGGTACTTTCCGGAGGTTGCCGGGATCCTATTTTCGTGACGGGGAGGGAGTTTTATGGCAGAAAAAGATTACGCCTATGCTGTGGGACGGATTCGCATCCTAGAAACCAAATTGCTCCCCGCCAGTTTTTTTGAGCGGTTGCTCAAAACCGCTTCGGTCCAGGAAACGCTGCGCCTCTTGGCGGAGACGGAGTACCCCGCGGAAGCGTTGGCCGTCGATTATGAAGAGGCTTTTGAAGAGGAACTGGAAAAACTCTATCGTTTTCTCCGCGGTTTAACCAACGATGCCCCGGAACTTGTGGTCTTCCTGCACCGTTGGGATGTGCATAATTTAAAATTATTGGTCGTGGCCGGCGGGCATGGACAACCCAGCAGGCTGGGGGTTATTCCCTTTGCCGAACTGAAACGGATGGTTGCCGATGGCGATTATACCGGATTACCCCAGGAACTGGCGGATGCTTTGCGGCAGTTACCCAGCAGCAGCCCGGCGCGGGCGGCGGCTTTGGACCGCGCCTACTACCGGTACGGCCGGCGGGTTTTGGCCAAAGGGCCGGCCCTCCTCCGGGATTATTGGCAGGCCCGGCGGGACCTTTTAAATCTTTTGCTCTTTCTTCGCCTCCGGAAAAAAGGTGTTTCCGTCCAGGAATTCGCCGGGTTTATGGTAGAGCCGGGGCTGATTGACCATCGCCAGTGGCTGGACTACTATACCGAAGACCAACCGCAGGTGACAAAGGTATTGGAGTTTACTCCTTACCGGGACTTGGGGCTTGAAGAGGAGGAACTGCGGACCGCCCTTCCCGAAGTGGAGCGGGCCATCGATAACCTGCTCTTGGAAATGATTGCTACTGCGAAAAGGATTCCTCTGGGGATTGAGCCGTTGATCGGTTTTTTACTGGCGAAAGAAAGGGAGATTCTGAATTTGCGCCTGGTGATCACCGGTAAACTGAATAAACTTCCGGAGGAGACGATCAGGAGGAGGTTGCGGAATGTCTACTTTTAAGATGGCCGTCATTGGGGAAGAGGATTTGATCCGGGGTTTTGGCCTGCTGGGGCTCGAACTCTTTCCGGTGGCCAGCGGTCGGGAAGCCAGAGACGTACTCTTCAAGTTAAAGGACGACCAGGATTACGGGGTGATTTATATCACCGAATCCATTGCCCAGGGTTTTACGGGTGAGATCGAAGAATGGGGCAGTAGACCGTTACCATGCATCACCTATATTCCGGGCGTAGCCGGAAGTCAAGGCTACGCTGCGGAGCGGATCCGCCGGATTGTGGAGAAAGCGGTCGGTGTAGATATCGAAAAGGGGAAAGAGGTCGGTAACAAGTGAGTACTGGAAAAATTATTCGAGTGGCCGGGCCTTTGGTTGAGGCCGAGGGCATACCGGGTGCGAAGATGTTTGACGTGGTCCGGGTCGGTCACGAAAGGTTAATCGGAGAGATTATCGAGCTCCGCGGAGATGTGGCCTCGATTCAGGTCTACGAAGACACCAGTATGATTGGCCCCGGTGCACCGGTGGTCTCGACTGGTCTCCCGTTAAGCGTGGAGCTGGGGCCCGGGCTCATTAGTTCGATTTACGATGGAATCCAGCGCCCGCTTGACGTTTTGGCTTTGCAAGGGAACCGCTTGGCCCGGGGGATTGAGGTTCCCGGTCTGCCACGGGACAAGAAGTGGCGCTTTACACCCCGGCTGGCGGTGGGGAATGAGGTTGAACCCGGTGATATCCTTGGCGTTGTTAAGGAGAACATTGTTGTGGAGCACCGGATCATGGTCCCGCCGGGGGTCAAGGGGAAGATTGCCAAGATTGAAGAGGGTGAATTCGCGGTCGATGAAACGATCGCCGTGATCGAGACCGAAGCCGGACCGCGGGAACTGACCATGATGCAGCGGTGGCCGGTGCGGCGTGCCCGTCCTTACCGGGAGAAACTGGCCCCGGACCGGATTATGACGACCGGGCAACGGATCATCGATACCTTTTTCCCGATTGCCCGGGGCGGGACGGCGGCGATTCCCGGTCCGTTCGGGAGCGGAAAAACGGTGGTTCAACACCAGTTGGCCAAGTGGGCCGATGCCGACATTATTGTCTACGTGGGTTGCGGCGAACGGGGTAACGAAATGACCGACGTCTTAAACGAATTCCCGCAACTGCGGGACCCCCGGACCGGGGAAGACTTGATGAAGCGGACCGTTTTGGTGGCCAACACCTCCGATATGCCGGTGGCCGCCCGGGAGGCTTCGATTTACACCGGAATTACCATTGCCGAGTATTTCCGGGATATGGGCTATAACGTGGCGATTATGGCCGATTCCACTTCCCGTTGGGCCGAAGCGCTCCGGGAAATTTCGGGACGGTTGGAAGAGATGCCGGGTGAGGAAGGTTATCCGGCCTATCTGGGTTCGCGGCTGGCGGAATTCTATGAACGGGCGGGACGCACCCGTTGTCTGGGCCAGGACGGACGGGAAGGTTCGATCACCGCGATTGGCGCCGTTTCTCCGCCGGGGGGCGACCTCTCCGAACCGGTGACCCAGAACACCCTGCGGGTGGTCAAAGTCTACTGGGGGTTGGATTCGGCCCTGGCCTACCGTCGGCATTTCCCGGCGATTAACTGGCTGTTGAGTTATTCTTTATACAACGAACGGTTGGATGAATATTTCCGTACTGAGATCGGCGAAGAATGGGTCAATCTCCGCCGGCGGGCGATGCGCATCCTCCAACAGGAAGCCGAACTGGAGGAGATCGTACGTTTGGTCGGGGTCGACGCCCTTTCACCGCGGGACCAATTAACGATGGAGGTCGCCCGCTCGATCCGGGAAGATTACCTGCATCAAAACGCCTTCCATGAAATCGACACCTATACCTCCCTCAATAAGCAGTTGGCGCTCCTCAGGCTTGTCCTTACCTTTGCCGATGTGGGCCTGGCTTTGTTGGAGAAAGGGATGGACATTCAAAAAATCCTCGCATTGACGATCCGGGAACGGATTGCCCAGGCGAAGTATATACCTGAGGACAAGACGGAGGAATTCACCAGGCTACAGACCGATCTCGAACAACTGGCAAAAGACACGGAGCTTGCCGGGGAGGTGCTTTAGATGTTAAAAGAATACCGTACCGTACGGGAAGTCGTCGGTCCGTTGATGTTGGTGGAAAAGGTGACCGATGCCAATTATGAAGAACTGGTCGAGATTCAGCTGGCCAGTGGTGAGATCCGGCGGGGACGGGTCTTGGAGATTAATCAAGATAAAGCCCTGGTCCAACTCTTTGAAGGATCGACCGGCTTGAATTTGCAAGACAGTCGGGTGCGGTTTTTAGGACGCAGCATTGAACTGGGGGTATCCCCGGACATCCTCGGTCGGGTCTTTGACGGGATGGGGCGGCCGAAGGACAAGGGCGCGCCGATCATTCCCGAAATGAAACTGGATATTGACGGGACCCCCATCAACCCGTACACCAGAAATTACCCGTCCGAGTTTATCCAGACCGGGATCTCGGCGATTGACGGCCTGAATACACTGGTTCGCGGGCAGAAACTGCCGATCTTTTCGGGGGCCGGGTTGCCCCATGCGCAATTGGCAGCGCAGATCGCGCGCCAGGCAAAGGTGCGTGGCCAGGGAGAACGCTTTGCCGTTGTCTTCGGCGCGATGGGGATCACCTTTGAAGAGGCAGATTACTTTATCAGCGACTTCCGGCGGACCGGGGCCATTGAACGGGCGGTTCTCTTTATCAACCTGGCCAATGACCCGGCCATTGAGCGGATCTCCACCCCGCGGATGGCCTTGACCGCCGCCGAGTACCTCGCTTTCGAGCTGGGGATGCACGTGCTGGTGATCCTGACCGATATGACCAACTACGCCGAAGCGCTCCGGGAAGTGTCGGCGGCGCGGAAGGAAGTGCCCGGGCGGCGCGGGTATCCGGGTTATCTCTATACGGACCTCGCGACGATCTACGAGCGGGCCGGCCGGATTAAGGGGATTGACGGGTCGATTACCCTGATCCCGATTTTGACGATGCCGGAAGATGATAAAACCCACCCCATTCCCGACCTGACCGGATATATTACGGAAGGGCAGATCATCCTCAGCCGCGAACTGCACCGGAAAGGGATTTATCCCCCCATTGATGTGTTGCCTTCGCTTTCGCGTTTGAAAGACAAAGGGATTGGTGCCGGCAAGACCCGCGAAGACCACGCGGATACCATGAACCAGCTTTTTGCCGCCTACGCCCGGGGGAAAGAGGCCAAAGACCTGGCGGTTATCCTGGGGGAAGCGGCCCTGACGGAACTGGACAAGAAGTTTGCCGCTTTTGCCGATGAGTTTGAGGACCGTTATGTCCGGCAAGGGTTTGAGGAAAACCGGAGTATTGAAGAGACCCTCGACCTCGGCTGGGATCTGTTGCGTATCCTCCCGCGGAGTGAACTGAAACGGATTCGCCAGGAGTATCTCGACAAATATCTCCCGAAGGCGTAAGGCGTGGCAGAGACTATTTAGGGGCTTGGGGGTGATCGCTTGGAGATCCGGGTGAACCCAACTCGGATGGAGTTGACACGGCTAAAGAAGCGGTTGGCCACGGCGGTGCGCGGCCATAAACTGCTCAAAGATAAGTTGGATGAACTGATGAAGGACTTCTTTGATCTGGTCGAAGAAAACCGGAACCTCCGCCGGAAGGTGGAGGAGAATTTGGCGACGGCCCTCGCCGGGATGGCCATGGCACGGGCCGTTATCTCCCGGTCGGTTTTGGAGGCGGCAATCGTTACTTCCCGGGGGGAAGCGGCTTTGCAAGCGGGGACCACTTCCCGGATGGGGGTGGAAGTACCTGTCTTCCAACTGGAGATGACGCCCGCCTTGGGCAACGGCTTTGGGATGACCGAAACCTCGGCCGAGTTTGACGAGGCCATTGACCTTCTGGCCAACAGTTTTCAGTCTATGATCGAACTGGCCCAGGTGGAGAAGACCGTTGAACTGATGGCGGCCGAGATCGAACGGACCCGCCGCCGGGTGAACGCCTTGGAGTACGTGCTTATTCCGAAACTACGCGACCAGATTAAATACATCACCATGAAGTTGGAAGAGAACGAACGGGCGAATTTAGTCCGGTTGATGAAGGTCAAGGATATCGTACGGAGTAAGGGTTAAACAGGGAAAAAGCCTTGGTTTCGGGGAAAGAAACCAAGGCTTTTTTGATAAAGGAAAAACAATGGCGTTTTGTTTTTAACGCTTGGATCTGTCTCAATCAAGGGATACTGCGCTGAAGTGGGCTTTGGTTTTCTTAAACATTTCGTCATTGATCAGAGAAACGACCGATGGTAATATATGTTATATGCATTGGCTAAAGATGGATCAACTCAATAAAGCAGATCTAAATATGAAGGTTGACCATTGAAAAGAGAGAGAAGACGGGTGTGACCACACCATGGTTCGATGTTTGCTTGGATTTTGCCTTCATGGAAGAAGGGATAAAGCCCGTCTTTGCGCTGGCCGGAAAGGTTTTTTCAGTTGAAAAGGTGCGGTTGATTGAGTTATTGATCGACGCAATTGTGATCCGAAGACACCTTAGATCAGCAATTTTGGTTGCAAGAACGAAAAAATGGAGGAGTCGAAATGAAACATTGGTTCGGAATTTTACTGGTCGTGATCTTAGTTTGTCTAGTGGCCACCCCCGCTTTTGCCCGGGATGAAGTGCTGATTAGCGGGCCGATCGAACACGGCGGTTATGGTGGTCCGTCGCTTAAATAGGTCCGCTCATGGAAAAAGCCGGGATTTTCATCGGAGGTTACGGTGGTTGGTATATCAACCATACTTTGCTGATTGGCGGCGGTTGGTACAGCTTGACCAATGAGGTTAAAGCACCGGTGTCCGGCCCGAAAGGGGAAACGCTCTATTTTGAAATGGACTATGGCGGTCTGGTCTTCGAATATGTGAATAAGTCCCACCGTTTGGTTCACCTGACCTTTAGTACGCTGATTGGTGGCGGCGGGATCGAATATGATGGTAGAAAAGAAGAGTCTGATCAGTACGATGAAGATTCGTTTTTCATTGTTGAACCCGGTGTTTGTGTGGAGCTAAATGTGACCGCGCATTTTCGGGTAGGTTTGGGTTTAAGTTATCGTTATATAAACGGTGTCAACTTACCAGGCGTGACCGATAAGGACTTGACTGGTGCCGTTGCCAACTTAAATCTGAAGTTTGGGGCGTTTTAACAAACGAAATGCCGGTCGGAGCCGGCAAATTCGGAAGCTTGCGGAAAGAGAGTTGGTAACGGTGAAAGCGAAGCAGAAACGGGGGCGCCTCCTGTTGGCGGCGGGGATAACTATAGCCCTTCTCGTCATGGCTGTTTGTTATTATACCGGACTGGCGGTTTTTATGGGTTCCATGCAGTTGTCGACAAATGAGTCAACCGGCCGCGAGAAGATGGAATCCTTTCTGCAGCAAAAAGGTTTTGCTCTACCGTCCTTCCTGGAGAAGCATGTTATTGAAACCGTTACGATTCCCTCGACTCTGGACGGTCATCTCATTCCCGCTGACTTGATCAGCGTTGACGGGAACTGGGATGCGGATACGGTCATTATGGTCCACGGGCTTGGCGGCAGCCGGATGTCCGTTTATCCTTGGGCCGAGGTCTTTCTGAAAAATGGGTACAATGTGTTGGCTTACGATCAACGGAGCGCGGGCGAGAACACGGCGCCGTACACTACCTTTGGTTATCTAGAAAGCCACGATCTCCGGGATTACGTGGACTATATTAAAACCAAGCTTAGTGCGGGAAAAAGGGTCGGGGTTTGGGGCATTTCATATGGCGGGGCCACGGTCGGCGTTTATCTCGGATTGGCCCATGCCAATCAGAACTTGAATTTTGCCATTATCGACTCGCCCATCAGCAGCATGCGATACATGTTGGGTGAGGAGATGGCGGAGATGGATTTGGGGATTCCCGTGGGCTTTTTAATGGCCGTGGGGAACCTGGTGACCCGATGGAAGCTGGGGTTTTCCTATGAGGACGCCGAAGTGTCCCGGTATATCAGTAAAACAGAAGTGCCGGTTTTGGTCATCCACAGCCAGGTCGATTTGGTCACACCGTATTTTATGGGGCTTGATCTTTACGAGGCGGTGCCCCACGCGAAGAAGGCTATTCTTACGGTTGCCGACAGTGCCCACGCCGATATTTTCTTCGACCATCCGGAAATGTACGAAGAAGAGGTCTTTGGCTTTATCAACAGGGTCAATAACACCTTCTAGCTATCCTTAAAGACCGCCCCGGGTGGAAGCTTTACATGCCTTGGTACCGGAAGGATATGACGATGGTAGTTTGAATGAAAAAATCTTAAAAGATCAAGTAGACCGGAATACAGTGCAAGAAGCCATGATCTCTGGGAAATATCAACCATGGGACTATCAACCGTTTTTTAACGCCTCTAAACAGTATAGACGGGATTTACTAAAACCGTGTAAAATGAAGAAGATTGATCCCAAAATACTGGAAAATTTAATTTGGGGGTGTACGGTCAACAAGGATGATGAAAGAGATCGTTTTTAAGGGAAGGACCGGTATATTAATGGAAAACGGGGTGCTCCGGGTAATTGTTTTACCCGAGTTGGGTGGGAAAGTGGCCTCCATATACCATAAGGAAAAGGGGTTTGAATTTTTATTCCAGAACAAGGAGGACGTATACCGAAAGCCTTCGTTGTATGCCGATTTCGCCCAGTATGATGCTTCCGGTTTTGATGATTGTTTTCCGACGATAGATTCTTCGATTGTGAAATATAAAGATCAAGATGTTACTTATCCGGACCACGGGGAAATCTGGAGCGCCGAATTCAACTATTTTATGAACGGGCAAGCGTTGTTCTTATCTTATACCAGTAAAATTCTACCCTATACCTATCAAAAAGATATATCCTTGGGTGATGATACCCTGCATTTGAATTACGCAATAACAAACTTTGGTGATGAACCGATTAAGTGTATTTGGGCACTTCATTGTCTATTAAATTGTTATGAGGATATGGAAATCATATTTCCTCCCAGCACCACGGAAGTGGTTAATGTGTCGTCCGGCCTGCTTGGGGCGGAAGGAACCATCCATCCATTTCCGGTGACCCGGACTGTTGATGGACGCAGCTATCGGTTGGACCGGGTATGGCCGGCGAATAGCGGCATCTGCTGTAAATACTATCTCAGCCATAGAATTGAAAACGGTATCTGCGGCGTGTATTACCCGGCAAGTGATTTACGGTTGAACATTAGATACGACCCCGAGGTACTACCGTATTTGGGTTTTTGGGTTACCGCCGGTGGCTACAGAGGGGACTACAATTGTGCGCTGGAACCTTGTAATGGATTCTACGATTCCATTGATAAAGCGGAAAGGGAACGCAAATTATACTCGTTGGAACCCGGAACAACGCTGAAATTTTCCGTAAAGCTGACCGTAAGTTAAGAATGCCTGGAGAGACAAAGAATCCGCAATGCTCTATACACGGATGGAAAGTTGCCCGGTCTGCCAAAGCAAGGTCAACCGCTGCTAATCTAAACTGATAAAAGAACAAAGCCCTAGGTAATTCCCTAGGGCTTAAAAATTCATACATGGTCGGGGCGACAAGATTTGAACTTGCGACCTTTCGGTCCCGAACCGAACGCTCTACCAAGCTGAGCTACGCCCCGTGAGCCTTTTTTTTAATATACCAAAACTTTGGCAAAATGTCAAAGGGAATTAATAGAATTTGCTTCATTTTTGTTGAACAATCGGGTCGTTGAAGACAACAAAGCAGCGAGGGCCGGGAGGATTTGCCGGTTCAATCGCGAAAGAAAAGTTTATGACAATTTAGGCTATTCCTTCAGCCAAAACGAGTTAGAGATGGTGATCTGCTTTGCATATTACATTTTTAGGCGCGGCCCGGATGGTTACCGGTTCTTGTTTTTATTTAGAAACGGAGAAGAGTAAATTTTTGGTCGATTGCGGGTTATTTCAAGGTTCCTCTGAAGAGCGGGATTTGAACGACCGGTCCTTGCCCTTTAATCCGGCCGATTTGGATTTTGTCCTCCTCACCCACGCCCATATCGACCATTCCGGATACCTTCCCAAGCTTTGTCAGCTGGGCTTTCGCGGGCGGATTATTGCGACGCAGGCGACCACCGATCTGTGTCAGATTATGCTGACCGATGCCGGATATATTCAAGAGATGGAAGCAGAATGGCACAACCGGAAGCGGGTCCGCCAAGGGGCAGCTCCGATTGAGCCTTTATATACGGTCCATGACGCCCAGGCCGCCTTGAAATATTTTTACCCGGTCCATTACGGGGAAGAGATTGAAGCGGGCGAAGGTGTAAAGGTGCGTTTTCGTGATGCCGGCCATATCCTGGGTTCTGCGATCTTGGAAATCTGGGTCCATGAAGGAGACAAACGCATTAAACTGGTCTTTAGCGGAGATATTGGCCAGTACAAACAGCCCATTGTGCGCGATCCGGCATTAATTGAGGCGGCCGACTATATTATTATCGAGTCGACCTACGGAAACCGGCACCACATCAACCATGAAGACCGGACCGAACGGCTGGCGGAAGCCGTCAACCGGGCCGTACAGGCGGGGGGAAAACTGATCATTCCATCTTTTGCCGTCGGCCGTACGCAGGATATCCTCTACCATTTGAAGAAACTGCGGCTGGCGGGCCAGATTCCCCTGGATATCCCGGTTTATATCGATAGCCCGATGGCGGTCTCCGCGACGGAGATCTTCCGGCGCAACTCCCAGTATTTTGACGAGGAAACCTACCACCTTCTGCGGAAAGGGGAAAACCCCTTCGAGTTTCCAGGGTTGCATTTTGTCCGGACGACGGAAGAATCGAAACGCTTAAACGAGATGGAAGGGAAACAGATTATTATCTCGGCCAGCGGTATGTGTGAAGCGGGAAGGATCCTCCACCATTTACGTCATAATCTCTGGCGACCCGAGACCCATGTTTTGTTTGTGGGGTACCAGGCGGAGGGGACATTAGGAAGAAGGCTGCTGGACGGGGCGAAAGCGGTAAAAATCTTCGGCGAGGAGATTCTGGTGAAGGCGCAGATCCTGAAGATCGAAGGTTTCTCCGCTCATGCCGACCAGGAAGCGATGTTGCAGTGGCTGCGCGGTTTTGTCCAAAAGCCGGCCGCGGTCTTTCTCGTTCATGGCGATGCCGATGTTTTACCGGTGTGGGAACAAAAAATTCGGGAAACACTGAACATGACCACGATCATTCCGGAGCTGGGACAGCGTTTTGATCTGGCGGAGAAGGCGACGGAGGAAAAAAGTATGATCCAGGTCCCCGATTCCCAGGAACAACTGCGGCAACTCCTGCTCATGTTGGACGAAAAATATCTGGATTTCCGTGGGCGCTTGCGTCAGCAAGCCAACCAGATCGGACCCGAAGGCTTGATGTCCTTGGCGGCGGAACTTGAAAAATTGAACAAGCTAATTGAGGAGAATTCCTTTTCAAGTTAGCGGCGAAAAGGAGGTTGTTGTCAATGGATTTTTACGGCGAGCGAAGTTATTGGAACCGGAATCGCTCGAACCGGGTGGTGATCATCGGGGCCGGCATGGTGGGCTCCACTTATGCTTATGCCCTGCTCATTAGCGGCTTGGTTTCGGAGATCATTGTCATTGACCTGAACGAAGAGCGTCTCATGGGCGAAGTAATGGATCTCAACCATGGGGTCCCCTTTGTTCGCCCGGTGATTGTCCGCGCCGGGGATTACGGGGATTGCCGGGATGCCGACTTGGTGGTCATCACGGCCGGAGCGGCCCAGAAAGTAGGGGAAACCCGTCTCGACTTGGTCCACCGGAACGTGCTAATCTTCCAGGATATCGTCCCCAAAGTGGTGGCCAGCGGGACGCATGCGCCGATCTTGGTGGCGACCAACCCGGTGGATGTGATGACCTATGTGACGCTAAAATTGTCCGGATTGCCCAAGGACAAAGTGATCGGGTCGGGGACGGTTTTGGATACGGCCCGCTTCCGTTACCTCCTCAGCGAGCACTGCCAGATCAGCCCGGTGAACGTCCATGCCTATATCCTGGGGGAACACGGTGACAGCGAAGTACCCATCTGGAGTCTGGCGAACATTGCCGGTCTCCGCTTTACTGAATACTGCCCGGTATGCGGGAAAAACTGCGGGCCGTTAGCCAAAGAGGAAATCTTCGAAGAGGTTAAAAATGCCGCCTATAAGATCATAAAGGGGAAAGGGGCCACCTATTATGCGATTGGGCTTGGGTTGGTCCGGATCACCGAAAGCATTCTCCGGAATGAATACTCAGTGCTCACCGTCTCTTCCCTGCTGGAAGGGGAGCATGGGATCTATGATGTCTGTTTGAGCATCCCCACGGTTGTTGCCCGGGATGGGATTAAAAAGCGGATTATGCTCAATCTGTCGCCGGAGGAAGAACGAAAGCTGAAGAACTCTGCGGACGTAATTAAACGGGTCCTGCGGGAGATTAAGTTTGTGCAAGATTGACCGGACCAAGGGTTGGACCAAGCGGGGAAGAGAAAGGCGAATGTCCAGTGCCGGTTGAGGGGAGGCTGAGGATGAAGGAAGTTGAGATCTATACCGATGGGGCTTGCAGCGGCAATCCGGGCCCCGGCGGATGGGGGGCCGTCCTCCTCTACCAAGGACAGCGGAAAGAACTGTCCGGCGGGGAAAAGGAGACCACCAACCAACGGATGGAATTAAAGGCGGCGATTGAGGCTTTGTCTTGCCTTAAATATCCCTGCCGGGTAAAACTGTATTCCGACAGCGCCTATCTGGTGAATGCTTTTCAGCAAAACTGGTTCCGGAATTGGGAGAAGAACGGCTGGATGACCGCGAAAAAAACCCCGGTGGAAAACAAGGATCTCTGGCAGGAACTTTTGGCGCTCAGCCGGAAACACCAAATTGAATGGATTAAGGTCAAAGGGCATGCGGATTCGGTTGAGAACAACCGTTGTGATGAGCTGGCCAGGGCGGCAATTAAGGAACTTACCTAGCAGCTAGCGCGGTGTCTTACACCGCGCTTTGCGCGTCTTTATATTGCCGGATTTGGCGGTAGAGGATGCGGGCGACGATACAGAAGGGAACGGCAAAGAGCGCACCAAGGAAACCGAAGACCGTCACAAAAGCCATTACGAAGAAGATAACAATTAAAGGATGGATCTTTAACCTGCTCCCGTGGAGCCGGGGCGCAATGAGGTTGCTTTCCAACTGGTTCACCACAATCAGGACGAGCACGACCTTAAAGGCCTGGGCAAAGCTGGTGGTAATCCCGATTAAAACGGCGGGTAAAGCCCCGAGTATAGCACCGATGAACGGAATAAATGCAGTTACCGTAATTGTCAGCGCCAAAATCAATGCGTTGGGAAGCCCAATAATGAGGTAGCCAACCAGCGCCAGACTTCCTTCAATCAAGGCCACGATCAGTTGGCCGGAAATATACCGGGCAAGGGTCTGGTCAACTTCGTCCAGGATTGTTCTGCCCAGTGTTCTCAGTTTTGCGGGCAAAAGGCTAAGCAACCCGTGGTAAATCGCGTGGTCGTCCTTGAGGAAATAATAGACGATCACCGGGATGAGAATAATAACCGTTCCGGTGCTGGTAATTTTCGAAAAAAAGCCAAAGAAGTTATTCTGAATCACCGTTAGTAACCGGGTGACGAAAGCGGCGAGTTTCTCTTCGATCTTATACTTCTCGAAATAGTGGGCAAGTAACTCGTTATCGGCATTACGCAGGCTGTTGCGGATGGAAGTATAATAGTTCGAGAACAAATGGGTAAGGTCCTTAACCTGTTTTTGAATTATACTGCCGCCAAAGTAACTAACGGTGATGATGATCACGGCAAGCAGCAAGAAAGTGATGAGGATGGCCAAAACTTTATAGCGCAGATACTTCATTAAAAAGCGGACGATCGGGCGCAAAAGGTAGTAGAAAAAGATGCTGACCAGTAAGGGTGTTAACAAGACAGCGATCACCGAATTAAGCGGATCGTAGATATAATGCACTTGCTTCCAGAGGTAGAGAATCAAGAGAACCAGAAGGATCGAAAAGGCGATTTTAAAAAACTTATTGTCGAACATAGCCATCGCTTGATCTTCCTTTCGCCGCGGTAGGTTCTATTTCCACAAAGAAGGGTTAAATCCTTTCTGGTGACTGTTTACAATTTGATTTCAGTGTTTGGCGGCTTTGCCGGCGGAGGGTTAAAGACAAACGAGCCTGTTGTGAAACAGGCTCGTTTGTTATTATGAGGTTGGTAGTGGGTCACAAGTTTAGATTATTTCCGGAATTTATCCGGAGTGGCCACATCGCCGTAAATGGCTTTGGCCTCTTGCAACCGTTTAATCTGGTTTTCCATTTCGGCGGCAAACGCCGCGGGCAACTTAATATGGCTGAAAGCCTCGGTCATCCGGTCCATTTTCTCCAAGTACTTGGCAATCCGGATCGCGAACTGTTCGTTGTAGTCTTCTTCGGTGTAGTCTGCGTTCAAGTGCTGTTTAAACAGGTTCTTCAGGTCTTCGTACTTGGGAATCCGGCCGACTGGAGTCTCGATTGCATCGTAGTCGCCGTTGACGCGGCCTTCGGCCCAGAGAATCCAGACCAGCTTATCAAGTTTACCGTTGAGGTATTTGCCTTCACTGTTCTTCAAGAAATAGTTGGTGGCGAAGATGGTCGGGACTTCTTTAAGCCCCTCGGCAAATTTGATGTGGTTTTCCAGGTAGGTGGCCAGGGGTACGGAGATAAAGTCTTTATTGGCCATTGGGTCATGGGTCCGTACACCCTCTTTCCCGATGGTAGCAGCGGTCGTCTCCGACTCAACGGTCGCCCCCATGAAGACACCGTGGGCCCAGGAGAGGGACTCACAAATCGGGACCGTCGTATAGGAATCGCGGCCACCGTAGACAATCGCCTTCACCGGGACGCCATTTGGGTCGTTTAAATTGGGGTCAACATTGTCCAGTTCTTCAAGGGCAATGGTGTAGCGGGCGTTTTTATGCGCATAGGGAATTTCTTTCCCGTTTTCATCCTTCTTCCCCTTATACCAATGGCCTGTAAAGTTGATTCCCTCGGCCGGCGGCTCTTTCCCCATACCCAACCAATAGGGCGTGCCGTCGTTGACCAGGACGTTGGAGAAGATAACCTCCCGCGGGGTGGTGAGGGCTTCGTAGATCAACGGGTCATCATTGGGGTTGACATTTTCAATAATGCCAAAGATTCCTTTCTCGACGTTAACCGCCCGGATTTCCCCGTTGATTTTACGGAAATAGGCGATGTCGTCGCCCACAATGCTCTGCCCCGGCAGCATCGCGGTACTGGTTTTCCCGCAGGCGCTGGGGAAGGCTCCGGCAAAATAGGTGGTGCGGCCTGGTTTCCCGTGAACACCCATGAGGAACATGTGCTCGGCCAGCCAGCCTTCCCGTTGCGCTTTTTGGATGGCCAGGCGGAAGGCCAGTTTCTTCAGGCCGACGCTGTTACCGGCGTACTGGTTGTTCACCGTGTACACCCGGTTTTCTTCCAGGTCGATGTAGATCCGGCGTTTATCGATGTCGGCGGTTACGTTGTCGACCAGGCGTCCCGCCGAGTGCAGGAAATAGAAGAAATCATCGGAACCGTTCAAGCGTTTAAACTCTTCATAACCGCTGCGGTAGAGGATCTTTTCGCTATGGACAACGTAGGCCGAATCGGTGATCTGCATTGCCCTTAGCGAAAAGGGGGAATTGGTCGGGCCGAGGGAGAAGAAGGCGATCAGCATCTCCTTGCCTTCCATGATACCGTCGATGATGGAAAGAATCTCGGGTAAGCCCTCGTCCTTAAGGATATAGTTAACGTCAAGACCCCAATCTACCTTTTTGGACACCAGATATCTGGTATGTTGTTTATCCCGGCCTTGGTCTTTTGGGCTGTCAAAATGGATGGTGTGGCCTTTTAATTTTAATGGGGTTTCTTCCCGGTTTTTAATGGCCAGTTCCCGGATGTAATTGGTATCTTCCTCGGAGTCGGTGATCACGGTGACCTTCGCCGGGCGGCAGATTTTAATCGCTTCCTCCACATAAGCCATGACCTTCGGGTTGTTTAGGGCTTCAAGTTTAGCTCGACTGACGTTGTCCAACATGAATAATCCTCCTTACTTTATAGTATTGGTCTCCGCGTCTTGTCGATAGACGACAGAAAATAAGGAGAACTCGGGAGATAATACCATTACTATAACTATTAGTTGGACGATTCCTAAAAAAATCGAATTCTCCTCATATTAACTGATAATAACACTTTAGCACAACTATTGTCGAAAAAAAAATCCTTTCGGTTTGAACATTGCGTAAATATCTTGTATACCTTATACAGGAGATACAATTCTGCGGAAAAGGGTTTGCAATCTGCCCTTGACGCGGGCGGGTAGAAGTGCTATAATAACCAATGCGATTATTCACTGGGGGATCGTCTAGTGGTAGGACGACGGGTTCTGGCCCCGTTAGCGAGGGTTCGAGTCCTTCTCCCCCAGCCATCTTTGGTCCCATCGTCTAGCGGCCTAGGACACCGCCCTCTCACGGCGGAGACACGGGTTCGATTCCCGTTGGGACTACCATCTTAAAAAATGATGAAAGAGGCTTTTACAAAGCCTCTTTTTTTATTCTGCGCCCAGTCATGGCAAAATCCAACGGTGAAGGTCGGCCTGTTTTGAAAACGACCCCAATCTGGTGATGATCCATGCCCCGGCTTTAGCGGAGGATTTTTTTAACCTCCGGACGGGTTTGGCCGGAAGTGTCTTGCAAAAGTTTATCAATTACCGGATAAAAGTGGCGCTTGTCCTGCCGGATCAGCAAAAAGTGAAGGGTAAATTCGGGGAATTTATCACCGAGGCCAATAAAGGAAACAGTTTTAAAGTATTTAACAATAAAGATGAAGCTGAAAACTGGATTTTAAACATAGGACTATTGCACAACACAGTCGGCTTCGCAGGCGAATAGTCTTTTTATGGTACCTATGCCTGTAGCTTTGGAGAGAATATGGGATCATTATACAGCGACGGCCTGAAGGATGAAATTTATATTTGGGGTAAGAATTAGTATTGGCGGGTGTGCGTTAGGATTTTGTCTTGACACTGGTATTCACTTCGCAGTACTCTAAAATTGTAGAGAAACACCCTATACGAAACGTCAAGAACTTGCGGTGTTATTATTTTTTTGGAGATGGATGATGGCCCTTCATTATTTAAACTATTGAAAAGAAAAGTGAGGTGAAAAGGATGGACGCTGACAGTAGTAATGGCACAACTTTAGGCCGAAGCCGGCGTGTGTGGACCTTTGCTACCGCAGCGTCCACTTTTCGCTGAGGCTTCAGCCGTATTGTGTCTTACTCCTGTTCTCGTAGGGTACCGTATAACCGATCTCATTTAGCATCTGCAGAAAGGAGAAAAGACCAATGGCGGAAGTTTATACCAACTTAAAGAAAACCGTTCTTACGCTGATTGAGGAGAAAAGTTTCCAGCGTTTACGGGATATTTTAATCACCATGCCCCCGGCGGACATCGCCGCGCTCTTTAGCGAACTGTCGGAAAAAAGCCTGCCTTTGGTTTTCCGGTTATTGCCGAAAGATTTGGCCGCCGAGACCTTCGTCGAAATGGACAGCGACTTGCAACATCATTTGATCCAAGGCTTTTCCGATGCCGAGCTTCAGGCGGTGGTCAACGAGCTTTACGTGGATGATGCGGCGGCGCTCATTGAGGAGATGCCCGCCAATGTGGTTAAACGCATTCTTAGACAAGCCGACCCGGAAACCCGCCGGCAAATTAATGAGATCCTGAAGTACCCGGAAGATTCGGCCGGGAGCATTATGACCACGGAGTTTGTCAGTCTCCGTGCCCATATGACGGTTGCCGATGCGATCAAGCGGATCCGGCAGTTAGGGGTGGACAGCGAGACCATTAATGCTTGCTATGTGACGGATGACGGCCGGCGTCTGATTGGGGTTGTCTCTATCCGCACGCTTATTTTGGCTAACGAGAATGACCGGATTGAAAAGATCATGAACCGGTATGTGGTGTCGGTGCGGACCACGGAGGACCAGGAAACGGTGGCGAAGATGTTTGCCAAGTATGATCTAACCGTGCTCCCGGTCGTCGATGGTGAGGGGCGGTTGGTTGGGATTGTTACTGTTGACGATGCCATCGACGTCCTGCAGGAAGAGACCACCGAGGACTTTGAAAAGATGGCGGCGATTACGCCAACCGACCGGCCGTATTTGAAAACTTCAGTCCTGGAGATCTGGAAAAGCCGTATTCCCTGGCTTTTGGTTTTGATGATCTCGGCCACTTTTACCGGATTGATTATTAGTCATTTTGAAGATGCTTTGAAGACTTATGTTTTGTTGACGGCCTATATTCCCATGCTGATGGATACCGGCGGTAATTCGGGCAGCCAGGCGTCGGTCACGGTGATCCGCGGTCTTTCCTTGAATGAGTTGGAGTTTCGTGATCTTTTCCGGATTGTTTGGAAGGAGTTTCAGGTTGCTATTTTGGCCGGTGCGACTCTGGCGGCGATCAACTTTGTCAAACTCATGTTCTTTGACCAGGTTACCCTGTTGGTGGCTTTTGTCATCTGTTTGACCTTGTTCTTGACGGTCTGTGTGGCGAAGTTGACCGGGTGTATCTTCCCCATGCTGGCGCAAAAGGCGGGCTTTGATCCGGTGGTGATGGCCAGCCCCTTCATCACGACGATCGTCGATGCGCTGTCTTTGCTGATTTATTTCCGGATCGCCACTATGATACTGGGAATATGATGTAATAGGTACGACGAAACGCAGGTATTTTTGTTGCGGGATTAAAAATGAATTGAGAACGCGCCGGTTCAACCGGCGCGTTTTTTTATGCCAGGTGGGTTTAAACCACCGCCCGGATATAGCCGTTTCTTTTGGCACTGCTCCCATAGAAGCCCGGCGAGGATTGCCCGGATTTGCTTAAGAACCGGGGTAGGATGATGGACGAGGTTATCGATTTCCAGCGGATCGCGGTTTAAATTATACATTTCATATTGGTCCGGGATCGCTTTGCCGTTTGGCGGATCAATTTGACAACCGGGGTTGAAGGTTTCGACGACTGGGCCCCGGTATGGAAACTGCTCGGGGCGGCCGGGGACGGTCTGAAATTGCGGGTTGGCAAAGTAACGGGAGTATTTCCAAATTTCCTTGGTTCCACCTTGGCCGGTTGGCGAGGCGCGCGAAATTGCACCAAAGATGGCAATATCATGGGGATTTACAAAGGAGGAGACGATAAACCAGGGTTTTACCGGGTGTCCTGTTTTTTTACGGTACTCTAGATCCAATTCTCTAATCAAAGCGACGGTCTGCTCGGCGTAAACCACATCGCGGCCGCTGACGCCATTTGCGGCGGAAGAGCCGGAATTTCTGGGGTTTGCACCGTGGGGTTCGGGGCCGACCCAGCTGCTAAAGCCAAAAGCATTAAGAACATCGGCCCTCAGATATCGTTCCTCTTCTGCGGGGATTGGCACACCGTTATCCGGATTGTAAGTGAGGTAGGCGGTCTTGGTCCCGGGGATGAGAATATCGGCGGCGGAAGCATGCCATTTGCCTTTCCAATAGGTTTGGTAACCTGCGGCGCGGAAATAATCGCCCATGGTCGGAACCGTATTGGGATCCAACCAGAAGATGTCCGGATCATAGGCTCCTTTGGCCGCACCGTCGGTCTGGGTCACGCCGTGGAGAGACGGGTATTGTCCAGTGTAAATTGTAGCCCGGCTAGGGCAACAGGCGGTGCTTCCCGTATAGTGGTTTTTAAATGTGAAGCCATTTTCCGCCAATATATTCTGGGCTTTCAGATGTTTTTTGCGCCAAATTCTTAATTCTTCGTTTTCATAGACGGGTGGATAACGCTGCTGATCGACCATAATAAGGAGAATATTGGGCTTTGTGGAAAAGACGTGTTTTGTCTTCGGGGATCCGGCGAGTTGATTCGGCATTGGTCTCACCTCCCTAATAGGGTATGCGCCGCCAGGTGGGATTGGCAGCGGGTAATTGGGAGATAATGAATGAAGAAGAATCGGCAATATTTTGCTTAAAAAGACGAAAACAGAAAGGGGAACAAGTTTGGCCGGGAGAAATTGTTTTCCATCTTAGTATTTTGGAGGGATCATCGATGCAAGACGGAAAGACCCTGAGTAATTTGATGGCCGCCTTTGCCGGGGAAGCCCAGGCCAACCGGAAGTACCTTGCTTACGCCAAAAAGGCGGAGGCGGAGGGAAAGCATAACGTGGCCAAACTCTTCCGGGTAACCGCCGAGGCGGAAACGATTCACGCCTTAAAAGAGTTTGAGCTGGCAGGGAAGCTTGGTTCGACCAGCGAAAACTTGGAGGCGGCGATTGCCGGAGAAACTCACGAGTTTAAGGAGATGTACCCGGAATTCTTAAAATTGGCCGAGGAAGAAGGGAATAAAGCGGCGGCCAGGGCTTTTAAATTCGCCCTGGAAGCGGAAAAGGTCCATGCCAGACTCTTCCAGGAAGCGCTGGAGAATTTGGAAGAGACGGAAGAGGTCTTTTATTATCTCTGTCCGGTCTGCGGTAATATCGAAAAATCCGTACCGGACAAGTGCGCCATCTGTCAATTACCGGGTGAAAAGTTTATTAAGTATTGAAGAAGAGGTCATCTGAGGGCATGATGAAGCGCCGGATTAACCGGCGCTTTTGGTCAGTTCGGCTTGTTTTGATTTCATTGAAACAATATTTTAAAAAAGATTGGCAAAGAAAGAGGAATTCGGAGAGCCGAACAATAATACTATACTTAATCCATAACCAGAAAGGATGGGGATGTAATGGCAAAATATAACTGTTTGTTCTGTGACTTTGTCTATGATGAAGAGGCCGGTTATCCTGACGACGGTATTGCGCCGGGGACCAAGTGGGAGGATGTGCCTGAAGATTGGACCTGTCCCGTATGTGGCGCCGGTAAAGAGGAATTTGAGCTTGCCGAATAATCTACCGCGGGGAGCTCAAGGCAGGTGCTGACCCAACAAGCTGGGGGCACGGCCAAAGGGCGAAAACCGGGTCTGCTTTACTTGCCAAGGCAGACAGGCAGCGTGCGATAGTAATAAGCGACGAAAGTTAGTGCTTGGGTGTAATAGGCGTGGAAGAGGGGGTTAACGCTATGAAGTAACCCCCTTTGTTATTGTCCTCACAGGCTCCGGTGGACGGCGGCGGCCACCGCTTTTAGTTCTTCAACCAAGAAGGCAAATTTATCCGGCCGGAGGGACTGGGGTCCATCACACAAAGCCCGGGCCGGATCATCATGGACTTCAATGAGCAGCCCGTCCGCACCTGCCGCCACCGCCGCTTTCGAGAGCGCATCGACATATTTCCATGATCCCGTGGCATGGCTGGGATCCACAATAACGGGAAGGTGGGACAGTTCTTGGACGACCGGAATGGCGCTGATATCAATGGTATTTCTGGTGGCTGTTTCGAAGGTGCGGATCCCTCTTTCACAGAGAATTATATGGGGATTACCGGAAGACATGATGTACTCGGCCGCCATCAACCACTCCTCAATGGTGGCCGCCAGTCCCCTCTTCAGTAAAATCGGTTTACCGCTGGCTCCTGCTTCTTTGAGCAGGCGGAAATTCTGCATATTTCTGGCCCCGATTTGCAGGATGTCAGCGTACTCGGCGACTTTTTCCACATCACGGGTATCTACCACTTCGGTGACGATCTTCAGTCCTGTTTCCCGGCGGGCGAGGGCCAACATTTTGAGCCCTTCTTCTTCGAGCCCTTGGAAGGAATAGGGGGAAGTACGGGGCTTATAGGCACCGCCGCGGAGGATTTTAGCGCCGGCGGCTTTTACTTTCCGGGCGGTTTCATAAAAGATCTGTTCGTTTTCGACGGCGCAAGGCCCGGCCATGATGACGATTTCCCGGCCGCCGATGGTTAGATCATCGATTTGGATGGTGGTTTTGGTTTGTTTCAGTTCTTTGCTGGCCAGTTTGTAGGGCTTCATGATCGGCACAATGCCTTCCACCCCTGGCATGTCGGTGATTAATTGCGGGTTGAGTAATCTTTTGTCCCCAATCGCTCCGATGACGGTCTTTATTTCGCCGTAAATGGGATGGGTTTTAAAGCCCAGCTGGATCAGAACCTCTTCGACCTGTCGGACTTGCTCTTTGGTTGCTCCTGTTTGCATGACAACGATCATTTTTTGGTCCCTCCTTGCGATCCCACTATCCTTCTTACTTAAAGAAAAAACTCCTCACCCCGGATTGGGACGAGGAGATTATTATCCACGCGGTACCACCCAAATTGAATCCTGCTCAGGAAACCACTCTCAAGCATACGGGAAAAATTGCCGGCTTCGGCCTTTTTCCGATATGCCCTCCTTTGATAACGGTCGGAGAAACCCGGCGCAGCCTAATAACATAAGTTTTTGCGTTCAGCCTGCGGCTCCAGGGAGAACTTCGGTATAAATCATTTTACCGGCTTCCACCAACCCCGGCTCGCTGGGAAAACTTTTTATACTTACTCTTCCCTTTCCTCGCCTTTGTTTTTGGTCTTTAATATTATTTAGCATATTTAAGTATTACCCAAAATAATAATGGAAACGAGTCGGCTTGTCAATTGGCAATTTGCCCGGTTTCGCCATCCGGTGCTTGGAGCATGTTGGTGTTTTTGGGCTAAAGTCGCCGCGTAACACCAAAGAAAATAAATCTTGACTATCATGTAAATAAAGAGTATAATACTGGATGTAAAAACGTTTACATTAGAGCTAAGAGGTAAACAATGAAATATACAATTCGGGATGTCGCAAAGAAAGCCGGTGTTTCCATCGCCACAGTTTCGCGGGTTTTAAACAATAAGGACCGGGTGAAGGAAGAGACGAGGCAAAAAGTCTTATCAGTGATTGAAGAGTTAAATTACGTAACCAACTTTTCGGCGAAAGCCTTGCGGAAAAACCAGACTGATGTGATCGGGGCTATCGTTCCTGAGATCGCCAACTCTTTTTACGGTGAGATTATTCAGGGGATTGAGAATAAAGCCAATGAGTATGATTTAAGGTTAATTGTCTGTGACGGGGGAGGAAAACTCGAAAAAGAGCTGGACTTTGTCCGTTTCCTCTATGACAAAAGCATTAGCGGCATGATCTTTATTCTCACGTCCTTGTCCGATGACGAACTGGTGAAGATCAAAAAGAGCGGCAAACCGATCATCCTTTTTGGCCGGAACATGCAGGCGTACAACATCCCCTCGATTACGGTGGATAACAAGCGCGGAGCCTATAAAGCCGTTATGCATCTGGTCTCTCATGGTTATAAAAAAATTGCCTACATCAGTGGAGACGAAGCCCCGCACCTGCCGGACCGGAAGGAAAGGTTGGACGGGTACCGGGCGGCTTTACAGGAATGCGGCTATGAAATCAAGCCTGAATACATCGCGGGCGGTCCAACCCAAACGATCAGTACGGTTTTCACGCATTTAATGGAACTGCCGGAACCTCCCGATGCCATTTTCTGTGCCTATGACGAGTTGGCTTTGGGCGTCCTCAAAACAGCGCAACAGATGGGCGTCAAGATTCCGGATGATGTCGCCCTGGTAGGGTTTGACGATCTCCGGATCTGCCAGTACACCAGTCCACCTTTAACGACGGTGAAACAACCAACCTATATGATTGGCAATCTATGTTGCGAAAAGTTGATTTACACCCTCGACCAGAACAATGAAGTCCCCAGTGTTAATCTGGTGATCCCACCCCAATTGATTGTTCGGGAATCATGCGGGTGTTAAAATTTTTAACGTAAAATGTAAACGATTACATTATTATATGTGTCAATAAATATGAATATTCGTGTTATAGCCCATTATTCGATATTAGGTTGTAAACCTTTAGACATAAAAGGAGGTTACATATGAAAACGGCAGGATCCTTTAGCGAGCTCATGGCACCCAAAAGAAGCAAGTTTTGGTCGACCCTCAAAGAGAACCGGTGGTTATACTTGATGATCACTCCGGCGGTCCTGGTCCAGCTGGCCTTTGCTTATCTTCCCATGAGCAAGATGTTGATCGCCTTCCGGAATGTGGATGAGTTTCATCTGCCCTACGGGACAAAATGGGTGGGCTTTCAAAACTTTTATTTTCTCACTGATCCCTATTTCTGGCAGACCCTCCGTAATACAGTGGTAATTGCCGGTCTCAAGCTGTTAATCTGTTTTCCGGCACCGATTATCCTGGCTTTACTCCTGAACGAAGTCCGTCATCCCCGGTTTAAAAAAGTGATCCAAACCATTAGCTATCTTCCCCACTTTATCTCCTGGGTGATCATTGCCAACATTATTGACCGGCTTTTAAATACCAACGCCGGGTTGGTTAATGGGATTATTACCGCTTTGGGCGGCCAGCCGATCCATTTCATGGGCAGTACCACGTGGTTTCTCCCGATTGTCATCATCAGTCACCTATGGAAAGAGGTGGGGTTTTCTTCGATTGTTTATTTAGCGGCGATTACCCAGATCAACCCCGAGTTATACGAGGCGGCGGAGGTTGACGGGGCGGGGAGATTTGCGCAGCTTAGGTACGTTACCCTGCCCGGCATCTACCCAATCATCTCGATGATGCTGGTCTTGTCGATCCCCAATTTAATCAATGCCGGGTTTGACCAGATCTATCTGTTACATAATCCCCTCAACCAGCCGGTCTCCGAGATTCTGGACATTTACATTTTAAAAAGCGGGCTTTCCTATGGCGATTTTGCGAAAGCGGCAGCGATGGGCCTCTGTAACTCGGTTGTTTCTTTATTCCTGATCATCATTGCCAACAAAGGTTCAGGGAAACTTGGCGGTTCAACCATTTGGTAAAAGGAAAGGAGTGAGAAACAAGTGGCACGGGTTAAGTTTCGAAAAGCTTCGTTCGGGGAACGGTTCTTTCGCGTGACCAACTATGTAGTCCTGCTCATCTTTGCGGTAGCGGTAATCCTCCCGTTCTGGTATATAACGGTTATTTCGCTGAACGAAGGGATCGATTTTGCCCGGGGTGGTGTTTATCTGTGGCCCCGCGCTTTCACCTGGGATAATTACCGGGCGGTCTTTTCCGAACTTTCGATTCTGCGTTATTTTCGCAACTCTATTCTCCGCCTCGGGATTCTGACGCCGCTTCATCTTTTGGTAACCACGATGGCGGGGTGGGTGATCTCCCGGCGTAATTTACCCGGGCGGAAGTTCTTTGTCAGTATGTTTGTGGTGGCCATGTTTGTCAATGCCGGGCTGATTCCCTTTTATTTAACCCTGGTGGAACTGAAGTTAATTAACAGGTTTGCGGTTTACGTTTTGCCCTGGCTTTTCAGTTGTTTTGAGTTGATGGTGTATTTGGTCGCCGTCCGCGCGATTCCGGAAAGCTTGATTGAAACGGCCTATTTGGACGGGGCGAATGATTTCCTCATCTACTTTAAAATTGTGGTTCCGCTGACGGCCGCGACCATTGCTACCTTGGGACTGTTTAATGCGGTCTGGGCGTGGGGCGACTGGTTTACCGGTACCTTCTATATCCGCAGTCATGAAAAATGGACGATCGCCACTTATCTGCAGATGGTGTTACAACGGGGGGCATCCCATAGTGTGCGGAGTGCGGCCGAGGCCATGTTGGCGGCGGATCGCACCACCCGTATCACATTTAACGAAGCCTCTCTGCGGGCGGCCACCTTGTTGGTGACGATCCTCCCCATTACCGTGATCTATCCGTTTCTCCAGAAGTATTTTATCCACGGGGTGATGGTCGGGTCGCTCAAGGAATAAGCCTGGTTTCATTGTTTGCGGTTTCTGCTCTCCGGCGCGACGTTTAGGCCCCAGCGTCATGCCGGGCGGAAATAAACTGGTGGGAACAGGTTGTTCCTGCAAAAAAGATAAAAGGAGGAAAAACAATGGGTAAATTTAAGCGTACCAGTATCCTACTGGGGATTTTCTTGATTCTGGTCAGCTTGCTCCCGGTCACCGGTTTGACCAAAGAGCAACCGGTTAAGATTACCATCTATAATTTTGGACAGGCAAACGACCGGTTTGGTCGGGCTTGGGAATTACCCAATAAGAACGGGGCAATGACGCAATGGATCAATAAACACTTTGGCGTCGAAATCTCCTATGAATACGTGCTTGACAACTACAAACAAGACCAGATGACGCTCTGGTCGGCGTCGGGTGAGTACCCCGAATGTTTCGTTTACATAACTCACGCGGCGGTCTACAACTGGGGGCGGAACATTAAATATGCCAACCTCGATAAATACTACAACGATCCGGTGAATTTCCCCCGTCTGTATGAGATTAAGCAAAAGTACGAACGGACGTTGAAACCCTTGATTTGGGACGGTCATATCACCGGTTTCCCGATCCGGATCAACTACAAGGTCGGCCAGGCAAATCCCGACATCAGTTACACGGCCGGTTGGTGGATTCGTGATGATATTTTGGCGGCCTTGGGCGGGAAACGGCCGACGACCTTGGATGAATTTACGGAGATGCTCCGGAAGATCAAAGCGGGTAACTTCAAGGCGCCCAACGGGCAACCGATCATTCCCTTGTTGCTCCCGCCGGCGGACTGGTATTCCCAGTGTATCTTCTTCCAGACCTTTGGTTTGAACTGGATTGGGATGACAAAGGACGGTTGGTATCAGTTCTGGGGCATGACGAAACAAGGTTATCAGGCGATGAAGTATGCGAACCAGCTGTATAATGAAGGGCTGATCGACAAGGAATGGGTGACGCAGACCGAGGAGATCTACCAAGAAAAATTACGGAACGGTTCCGCGGCGGTGATCGTCGGATGGCTCGGATATGATATAATTGAAGACATTAAAGCCGCCGGTTACAACTTTTCCTATACGGCGTTGCCCGTACCGAAAGTCCCCGGTGTTTCCCGGCCGTTCCCCTGGAACGTGCTGCCTGGACCCGACTCCGATTTGGTTCTGTATGTCACCGATAAGGCCACTCCGGAACAGGTGGAGAAGTTAGCCCGGATTGCCGAGTGGGCCTTAAGTCCGGAAGGCGCCCGTTGCCTCTACCTGGGAGCCTCTCCCGACATGATTGAGCTGAAAACCTCCGGACCATACAAGGGGACCTACTGGTTCAAGGATGAATACAAAGAACTGGATTGGTATGTGTACGGGAACACAGGTCCGGCCCGGATTAAACACGGCGTCTTCCCGTTGAACGGCCCGGTTTCGTATACCCGTGAGGAGCTGCAAGTGCCGAATATTTTAAGTCCGGCCGACAAATGGGCGAAGGAGAATTTCGAGTGGATCAGCGCGAACAATAACATTGCCTATATGGGCGACGTTGGACCGGAGTATATTCCCGACGAATTCGCCACCGCCAACAACCGGATTTGGGCAGTTATCCCGCCGATGCTCCACCGGGCTTGCGTGTTGCCTCCGGACCAGTTTGAGCGGGAATACCGGCGGGCGATTGAGGAAGCGAAACGGGTTGGTTTCAAAGAGTTGTGTGCTGACCAGTGGGCCCGGCGCAAAGCCTACATTGAAGCGAATGGTGGTAAAGAAGCTTGCGGTATCCCGGCGGATTACCCCTACGCCGAACTGTTGGATGAGTTTAAATAAAAATCGTCCTATATTTCAGTAAATATTTAACACCAAAGACCCGAAGCAGGCTGGGCATACAGGGGCCGTTGCTTCCTTTACCGAAAGAGAAGAATTAAGAAAAGGAGTTGTCGTTGGAAATGGGCGGTAGTAAAGTTAAAGTGATCAGAACAGCACGTGATACAGGGGAACGTTTTGCGGTTCGCGAAGAGTTACTGCCGGATCAGATGCAACCGGAAAAGAACCCCTTTGTTGCCGTCGATACCGGACAAGAGTTTCAGCAAGTCATCGGTTTTGGGGGTGCTTTTACGGAAGCTTCGGCCTTTCTCTTTGCCCACCTGGCGCCGGATAAACAAGAGGAAGTTCTCCAGGCTTACTTCCATCCGGAACGGGGGATCGGCTATAGCCTCGGGCGGACCCATATGAACAGTTGCGATTTTAGTCTGGGCAGTTATTCTTGTGATGATGTCCGTGGCGATGTCGAGCTCAAATACTTCAATATTGAAAGGGATCGACGGTACATCATCCCCATGATCAAAGCGGCGCTGGCAGTTAAAGGCGGGCCGATCAAAATGCTGATCTCGCCATGGAGTCCGCCGGCTTGGATGAAGACCAACGAGCAGATGTGCCACGGCGGGAAACTGAAAGAAGAGTACCGGGCAACTTGGGCCCTCTTCTATGCCAAATTTATTAAAGCCTACGAAGCAGCCGGGATCCCAATCTGGGCTTTGACGGTACAAAATGAGCCGGCGGCGAAGCAGACCTGGGAGTCCTGTCTCTACACGGCGGAAGAGGAACGGGATTTTGTCCGGGACTATCTTGGTCCGACCCTTGCCCGTGAAGGTCTGGGCGACAAGAAGATCTTCGCTTGGGACCACAACCGGGATTTACTCTACGAGCGGGCCAAGGTGATCCTGGGGGATGAGAAAGCCGCTTCCTATGTTAGTGGGATGGCTTTCCACTGGTACTCGGGGGGTCATTTTGAAGAGGTGCGCAAGACCCACGAGACCTTCCCTGACAAGGAATTGTTGTTTACCGAAGGCTGCATTGAATTGGGCATGAAGCTGGGCCAGTGGGACCGGGGTGAACGTTATGCCCATAATATGATTGGTGATTTTACCAATGGGGCCAATGGTTGGCTGGATTGGAATCTGATCCTGGATCCGGCGGGCGGTCCGAACCACGTGGCGAATTTCTGTGATGCGCCGGTGGTGGCCGACCCCGTTGCCAACCGGGTATATTACCAATCATCCTATTACTATATCGGGCATTTCAGTAAATATGTGAAACCCGGTGCCCGGCGGGTGAACTGCACCTGCACCGACCGGCGCTTGGAAGCAGTGGCTTTTAAAAACCCGGACCAGACCGTGGCGGTCATTGTGTTCAATCCCACGGATGAGGAATGCCGGTTCCAATTGGCCATCAACGGGCAGGCGGGAATGATGTCCAGTCCGTCCCACTCGATCACGACTTACCTGTGGGGCGCATAAAAAATAAGCGCCTTTTCACAACCTCCCTTTTGAGATTGACCCGGCAATTTATCGCCGGGTCAATCTTTACGCATGGGAGATTGAAGATACGGCGTTATTTTTGGGAGAATGGGAACTTGGAGCTATGCAGGGAAAACCATCGGCGGGCACGAACTAAAGTAACAATTTATTAAGATAATAAATTTGGGGGGACGACGGCCTTCTTTTTGGAGGGAGACAGATGATTTTCGAAACGGTCAGACATAAAGTAGTACAACGGTATATGAACTTAAGCATCCGTGATAAAATTTTGCTTCTTAACTTTATCGTGATTATCCTTATCGCCTTAATCATCGGGATCTTTTCTTATCTGGTCTATGCGCGGAATATCATCCAGAAGATCAGCACGGTGAATTTACGTGACACCCGCCAGGTTAAGCAGAAAATTGATACCCTCCAGCAAGAAATCTATGAACTGTCCACCTATCTTTGCTTGTGGGATCAGATCCAAACGGTGCTTAATCTCGATGAGATCGGGGCGATTTCGCTCAATGATCTCAACAAGGCGATGATGCCCCTCTCCGGTTTTTTGGCTTTTAAGGAAGCAATCAGTTTCATCAGTATCTACGGGGAGAACGGGCTGGAGTACTACACCAGCAAGGACGGGAGCGCCGGCATCGGTCCCCTCAGCCGGATCAAAGAAGAACCAATTTACCGGGAGGCGGTTGCCCGTAAAGGGGGGCCGCTCTGGGTTACTTTAACCGGGGGTCACCAGCCTTTCATCAAAGACAACCGGAATCCGAAGATTGCCATGTTCCGTAGTCTGCTTGATCTGAATAGACTGGAGCCCCACGGTTTATTGATGGTCTGTATTAACCTGGGTTTTTTGGAGGAATTGTTGCGGAAGAACTTGGATTATCCGGAAAGCAGCATCCTTATAATCAATGAAGACCAGGAGATTATCGCGGCGGTTTCGGCGGGGAATCCCTGGCCGCGGTGGACGGATTTGGGGGAGGTCCTTCCGTCCTATTTGTCCGCCATGGAAGGCGAGCATATTGTGGCGCTCAAACACGATCAACTTCTCCTGACGTATAGTACTTTGGCCCAGAACAACTGGAAAGTGGTTTATCTGGTTCCGACCAGAATTGTTTTACAAGCCGTCAAGACGATCTTGCTGCTCACCATCGTGGTGATCTTCCTTTGTTTACTGATTGGCTTTGTCCTGTCGGTTTGGACCTCTTCCCTGGTGACGAAGCCAATCAGTAAATTACTCTCTTCGATGCAACGGGTGAAGGCGGGGAATTTCCAAGAAAAAGTGGACTTTCTTTATGAGGATGAGATTGGCCGGCTCGGTGCCCAGTATAATGCAATGATCGATCATATTCACCAGTTGATTAACCGGGTTTTTAAACTCCAACTGAAGCAGAAGGAAGCGGAGTTAAGGGCGTTACAGGCCCAGATTAACCCGCATTTTCTTTATAACACCCTGGATACGATCTATTGGAAAGCCCAGAAGGCAGGCGCGGAAGAGATCGGGGAGATGATCTATGCCTTGGCGGTGCTTTTCCGTTTAACACTCAACCGGGGAGAGGATTTCATCTCGGTTGAGAATGAGAAGCGCCTAATCGAACATTACATTCTTTTACAGAAAAAACGCTTCAATGATAAACTGGCCTATGAAATTGACTTTGAAGAAAAGATCCTGAACTACATGATCCCCAAACTCATTCTCCAACCTTTTGTCGAAAACGCCGTGATTCACGGTGCGGAAAAGAAGGAAGGCAAGACCCTGATTACGGTCCGGGGTTATTATCAGGCGGGCCGGCTTTGTTTTGTCATCGCCGACAATGGGGCCGGGATGGCGGAGGAGGTTTTGGCCTGGCTGCAGGAGGGTCGCCCCTGCCACAAAACTGGCAATGGCGGCTATGCCATTCATAATGTCCGGGAGCGGCTTGAGTTATATTATCCGGACCGCTATCAACTGTTGATCGACAGTAAAGAAGGGGCCGGGACGAAAGTGGAGTTGATGATTCCGGCCGGCGAAAAAGGGGTGAGTTGATGTACAAGGTCGTGATTATCGATGATGAACAAGAGCAAGTGGAAGGGATTAAAAACGTCATTGACTGGGAGCGGTATGAACTGGCGATCGCGGGAACGGCGGATAATGGTGTTAAAGGACTGGAATTAATCGAGAGGACTTTACCGGAGATTGCGATTGTCGATATAAAAATGCCGCTCATGAGCGGCCTCGAGATGTTGGAAGAAGTAAGGAAGCGGGGGATTAAGCTGCAAAGTATCATCCTCAGCGGTTATGATGACTTTTATTTTGCCCAAAAGGCGATTACGCTGCAGACCAGTAACTATCTGTTAAAACCGTGCCGTCCGGAACAGATCCTGCAAAGCGTCTTAAAAGCAAAGAATCTCATCGTCGAAGAACGGAGGAAAAGTGCGGTTTTAAAAGATTACCAAGACTTAATCCGGGAGAATCTGCCCGTCCTGAAAGAGAAATTTCTGACCGATCTGCTCAAAGGAAACCTCAGTGACCAGGCGGCGATCGAGCAGAAGATGGTCTGCTACGGGTTGCCCTTTTCCGCTTTAACCTCCGAATATAATGTGGTCCTTTTTAGCTGTCACTGTTGGGCGGCCGGGGAGCAACCGGCTCCGGTGAAAACCGAGGAGTATCTGCTCCTGGCCGTGATGGAGCTGGTCAAGCAAGGGTTGGCCCCGGAACACCGGTGTGAAGTTTTGTACGAGAGGGAATGGGTGATCGCCATCATCGAAATAAGGGACGGGGCTTGCCGGCAGGAGCTTCCCTTACAACTGGAAAAGATTAAGCAGCACATTGAGCAGCTTTATGATTTAAGCATCACCGTCGGGATCGGCGGGCCGGTTTCCTCGTTGGCGCTTATCTGGCGTTCCTATCAGCAGGCCGCCACCGCGGTGGAAACCGGTTTTTTCGCCGGGGATCAGCAGATTATCATGTATGACCCCCAAAGGGCGACCGGCCATAAATATCTCTATCCGTTCCAGGAGGTAAAAAAGGTTCTTCTATCGTTGGAAACCGGGGACGAGGAAGCAGTCCAGGCCGCGGTGGAAAAATTCTTTCAGTCACTGGTCTTGGCCGGAAATCCGGGGAAAAGGGAGATCCAGCAACTCAGCCTGACGTTGGTCAGCAACATCCTCCAGTATTGTTTTGACCAAAACATTGACCTGGAACGGAACGGGACGGATATTTTACAGTTCTTTGACCGGATATTGCAGGCCAATACACTCCAACAATTACAGGAGATCATCGGACTTTTTTTAACCGGGATTGTCCGGCAGTTGGCGGCGGACCGCGAACGCAACAATATTGTGCAGTTTGCCATTGATTATATCAAGGAGAATTACCAAAGCAACATTAATTTGCAGACGATCGCGGAACAAGTCAACTATAGTCCAAGTTATTTGAGTTTCTTGTTTAAACAGGAGACCGGGAAAAATTTTGTCGACTATTTAAACCACTACCGGATTGAACAGGCGAAGAAGCTGTTGCGGGACACCAATGCCAAAAACTATGAGATCGCTTACCAGGTGGGGTATCAGGATGAGAAGTATTTTTATCAAATCTTCAAGAAATACACGGGGCTGACGGCTTCACAGTACCGGGAGAGTTTTCGGTTAAGTAAAAAAAATAGCTAACTTTTTCCAAAGAATCTCTACCTTAATTTAAAAACACTTATGTTACACTAAACTTACAAATAAATTAACTGTTCTAAAAAAGCTTTTTAGACAGACCCGAAACATAAGGAGGAATAAGGATGAGACTTTCCCGTCGTGCAGTGTGCCTGCTTTTGGCCGTCGCTTTGCTGCTGGTGGTCGGGGGAATCCTCCCGGTGATCGGTGCGAACAAGATAACGATCAAGTTCTTCTCGAATTTACCCGACCGGACCGCAGGACAAGGGCGTTTGGAGCAACTGCTGATCGATAATTACATGAAAGCCAACCCCCACGTGCAAATCGAAGTCGAAGCTTTACAAGACGAGCCCTATAAACAGAAATTCCGTGTTTATACCGCCGGTAATCAGCTTCCGGACATCTTTATGGTCTGGGGGCAACCCGCCTTCTTTGATCCGATCATGAAAGGTGGTTATGCCGCCGAACTGAACTGGGATGACTACAAGGATTACGGTTTCTTCGACGGAGCCCTCGATGGCTTCAGCATGAATGGCAAACTCTACGGGCTGGCCCGAAATACCGACTTAATGGTTCTTTACTACAATGAAAGACTCTTTAAAGAGCATGGGGTTAAGGTTCCGACCACCTATGATGAATTGATTGAGGCCATTAGAGCCTTCCGGAAAGCGGGGATCGCCCCGATTGCCCACAACGGGCGCGACTGTTGGGCTTTGAACATTCTCTACCAGGATCTGGTGACGAAAGTAAGTGGCGACCCGACCCTCATGTATCAAGCCCTCGCCGGAAAGGTGAAATTTGCTGAGAACAAGCATTTCCTGGCAGCGGCGGAAGAACTAAAAAAACTGATTGACCTGGGCGCTTTCCAAGACTCCTTTATTGCCGCGGATTACGGAGCGGCACGGAACCTGTTCGGGCAGGAGCTCGCGGCCATGTACTACATGGGGTCTTGGGAGACCGGTTTGGCCAATGATGAAAACTTCTCCGCCTCGTTCCGGAACAATGTGTCCGTAACGGCTTTCCCGGGCATGACGGGAACGGGCAAAGGGAAGAGCACCGATCTGATGGGTTGGTTTGGTGGCGGCTATGCCGTTTCGGCCAAATCGCCGGTGAAAGCGGAAGCCATCAAACTCCTTAACTATATCATGGCACCCGAAAACTGGGCGAAAAATGCCTGGCAGCTGGGGTTGGTTATTCCCGGGCAAAGGTATGACCAATTCCTGACCGGTAAAGAGAACAGGTTGCAGTTACAGCTTTCGGAGATCATTAACAAAGCGACCTCCTTCAGTGGGACACCGTGGAACGATGCGGCTACTCCGGGCTTCAAAGTTGACAGCGAAACCATTATCCAGGAGTTTGCCGCCGGGATGAGATCACCCCAAGACTTCCTGCGCGCCTGTGACCAAGCCGCCCAGAAAGCGCGTCAATAAATAAGCTGATTAAAATTTAAGCAGAACACGCATAGCCGAAGGATGGTAGAGGGAGACGAAGTAATTGTCTCCCTCTATCCCTAATACCCCCGGTAAACCCTTAAATCAAGACGGAATGGGTGATAATATGCATTATTTTCGCGAAAACAAAAAGACCATCTTTCTGCTGGTCGCTCCGGGCTTTGCCTTTTTTCTGATGGCCGTCCTCTTTCCCATTGGTTTAAGTGTTTATTACGCGCTGACCGACTGGTCCGGGATTGGCGGTTTCAATTATATCGGTTTTCGTAATTTTCAGCGGGTTTTACAGGACCGCATCTTTTGGCACTCCTTAAAAAATGCGGCCACCCTGGCGTTGATGACCATTACGATTCAGCACCCCATTGCCTTTCTGTTTGCCGTACTGATCGACCGACTCGGGGGTAAATTGGAGAAAGTTTTTAAAACGATCTTCTTCATTCCTTGTGTGATTCCGGTTATGGTCACTTCGAAGATGTGGGTTAATATCTATAATTCCCAGTATGGTCTCTTGAATAAAGTATTGGAACTGATCGGCCTGGGGTTTTTAAAACAACAGTGGTTGGGAGACCCGAAGATTGTCCTTTATTCGCTGGTTTTGATCATGATGTGGCAAGGATTCGGGTGGGCCGTTTTGATATATTACGCCGGGGTCAAAAGCCTGCCCGAAGAGGTCTTTGAAGCGGCGAAGATCGATGGCGCCAACCGGTGCCAAACCCTCTTTCGCATCACTATCCCGCTGATGCAACCGGTGATTGCCGTCAATGTGATCTGGGCGGTGATCTCCTCGTTGAAACAGATGGAAACGATCTACCTGACGACCAACGGCGGACCGGGTAACGCCAGCCAGTTCCTGGCCAACTACCTATACATCAAAGCCTTTGATGCTTATGAGTTTGCGTATGGGAATGCCATTTCTGTCTTCTTTGTGGTGGTCTGCCTGCTGACGACGGTGGTTTTAAACCGGCTGTTGACGAGAAAAGAATACTACTAGGGCTGGAGGGTGGAAGATGAAAAACGTACGCTATGAGATTACGGGCGGCTCTTTACAACGCCAGGTTAAGAGAGGGCCCAATTACACCCGCTATATCATCTATATTCTGTTGGCAATGATCGCGGTCGGGCAGATCTTTCCCTTGATATGGTTGGTCAACTATTCATTGGTGAAAGACGGGGATCTCTTTGGGCCCAGCCTTTTAATGTGGCCCCGCGAACCCCAGTTTAGTAACTACAAGGTGGCCTGGGTTGACGGGAAGATTCCCCGGTATTTGCTAAACAGTGTCATCGTTAATGTGGTCAGTGTGGGCCTGACGGTAATCTTCTCCGTAACGATGTCCTATGCTTTTGTCCGTATGCAGTGGAAACTGAAGAAATTCTTCCTAACCACCGTGATGTTGGGGATGATGATCCCGCTGCATGCGACGTTGCTGCCGAACTTTGCCAGTTTCCGTGCCCTTGGGATCTCCGATTCCTACTTGGGCTTGATCATTCCCTATATCGGGATCACCATCCCCATGGGGACCTTTTTGATGACCGGTTTTATTAAATCGATTCCCGAATCGATTGAGGAATCGATCTTGATCGACGGCGGCACGATCTTCCATATAATCGTTCACGCCATTTTTCCCCTGGCGAAACCGGCGGTGATTACCGTGATCATCATGACCTTCTTCACCACCTGGAACGACTTCATAATGGCCGCGACTTACCTGGCCAGTGACCGCTACCGGACGCTGCCTTTTGCCGTCTATAATTTTGCCGGACAGTATGCTTCCCGGTATGCCGTTCAGTTTGCGGTGATGACCCTGGTGGCCCTGCCTTCGCTCCTCCTCTATATGGTCCTGAATGAGCAGATTACGGAAGGCATTACGCTCGGTGCGTTGAAAGAGTAGTACTTGACAACCGGCTAGTGATTTGGTAATCTGAATGCGATTTTAGCAAAAACCAAAAATGCGGGGAACGGGACAACACACGGCCGGACCGGTGGCGACAGAGAGCTGTTGGTTGCTGCGAAACAGTGCACCGCGGCGATGTGGACTCCCCCGGGAGCAGTCATCCGAAAGCCCGGTTACCTTGGGAAGGCGGGTAAGTAGGCGTGAACGGGTTTCTCACCGTTACCAGGAGAGGACATTCATCTTTAAAGTTTGCTTTTTACTTTAAAGATCGATGTGACGAGTGGGTATTCTTATACCAATAAGAGTGGTACCGCGGAAGGAAACTTTCGTCTCTTGCAGTGAGGCAAGGGCGAAAGTTTTTTTGTTATGGGGAGGAGAGTCGGAATGAAGATTGCCTTTTCAACTTTGGGCTGTCCTGATTTTGGGTGGACCGATATTTATTCCATGGCGAAGGACTTCGGTTTTGACGGGATTGAGATCCGGGGTTTGGGGAAGGAGATCTTTGCCGTGAAGGCACCGCCTTTTACCGAGAGTCAGCTCCCGGCGACGGTTGAGCAATTGGCCCGGTTGGACCTGGAGATCCCCTGTCTCTCGTCGGGTTGTTGTTTGAAATTCCCGGAACAGGCGGAGGCCAATTACCGGGAGCTTGTGGAGTATATCGCGCTCGCCGGCAAGCTGGGGACGCCTTATGTCCGGATCCTGGCCGACCAGGATCCCCACCCAAAGGATGAGGTGGATGATGCGGTCGTCCTGGCGGCTCTCCGCCGTCTCGTGCCCGTGGCGGAGGCCAAGGGGGTGACCCTCCTCGTTGAAACAAACGGGGTTTACGCCGATACCCGCCGTTTATGCAATCTTCTGAATCAGGTCGGAAGCGATGCGGTGGGCGCTTTATGGGATCTGCACCATCCTTACCGTTTTGCCGGGGAAAAACCGGAGACCACCGTCCAGAACCTGGGCGCTTATATCAAATACGTGCATATTAAGGACTCCGTGGTCGAAGACGGAGTGGTTAAGTATAAAATGATGGGCGAGGGCGATCTGCCCATTGACGGGATGATGCAGGCCTTACACTCGATCAACTATGAAGGTTATATCACGCTGGAGTGGGTGAAACGCTGGGCCCCGGAGCTGAACGACGCCGGAGTGGTCTTCCCCCATTACGCCAACTTCATGCAGCGTTACCTGAAGAAGCAGGTGGTCCGCGGGCGGCTCTTTGACAACAGGACGAAGACCGGGAAATACGTTTGGGAGAAAGACACGCTGATTGACCTGACCTTCCCCCAGGTCTTGGACCGGATGGTGGAGGAGTTTCCCAACCAGTACGCCTTCCGTTATACGACTATGGATTACACCCGGACTTATGCCGAGTTCCGGGAGGATGTGGACACCTTTGCCCGTGCCCTCATCGCTTTGGGAGTGAAACCCGGCGACCATGTGGCGATCTGGGCGACCAACGTTCCCCAGTGGTTTATTACTTTTTGGGCCACCACCAAGATCGGGGCGGTTTTAGTGACGGTCAACACCGCCTATAAAATCCACGAGGCCGAGTACCTGCTCCGCCAGTCGGATACCCACACGTTGGTCATGATCGACGGGTATAAGGACTCGAATTATGTGGCGATTATGAGAGAACTCTGTCCGGAACTGGCGACCACCGAGCCGGGGCGGCCGCTTTTTGCCAAACGGTTGCCCTTCTTGCGGCATATTATCACCATCGATTCCAAACAGCCGGGCTGTCTGACCTGGGAGGAAGCCTTGGCCCTGGCGGAGCGGGTGCCCCGCGCGGAGGTTGAACGGCGGGCCCTGGCGGTTAGCCGGCATGATGTTTGCAATATCCAGTACACCTCGGGGACGACCGGTTTCCCCAAGGGGGTAATGCTGACCCACTACAGTGTGGTGAATAATGGGAAATGCATCGGTGATTGCATGGACCTGTCTACAGCCGACCGGTTGTTGTTGCACGTGCCGATGTTTCACTGTTTTGGGATGGTGCTGGCGATGACGGCAGCGATGACCCACGGCGCCACCCTGGTTCCCTTGCCCTCTTTCTCGCCGAAACAGTCTTTGGCGGCGATTAATCAGGAAAAGATCACTTGTTGCCACGGGGTGCCCACCATGTTCATTGCCATGCTCGGGCACGAGGATTTTGCCAAGACCGACTTTTCCCACATGCGGACCGGGATTATGGCAGGTAGCCCGTGCCCGGTTAAGGTGATGCAGGACGTGGTGGAAAAGATGAATATGCGGGAGATCACCATCGTGTATGGGCAGACCGAGGCCTCGCCCGGCTGTACGCAAAGCCGGGTTGATGACCCGATTGAACTGCGGGTTAACACGGTTGGACGCCCCCTGCCCGGGGTGGAGTGTAAGATCGTTGACCCGCAGACCGGAGCCGACCTGCCCGACGGGGTGGAAGGCGAATTTGTTGTTCGCGGTTATAATGTCATGAAAGGTTACTACAAGATGCCGGAGGCGACCGCCGCGGTAATTGATGAAAACGGCTGGTTGCACACGGGGGATCTGGCCAGCCGGGACGCCAACGGGTATTTCCGGATTACCGGCCGGATCAAGGATATGATCATCCGCGGCGGGGAGAACATCTATCCCAAAGAGATCGAAGATTTTATTTACACCCACCCGAAAGTAAAGGATGTGCAGGTGATTGGTGTTCCCGACAAGGATTACGGGGAGGAGATTATGGCCTGCGTGATCCTGAAAGAGGGGATGGAGATGACCGCCGATGAACTAAAAGACTATGTCCGTTCCCATCTGGCGAAGCACAAAACCCCGCGTTACGTCGAGTTTGTCAAAGAATTCCCGATGAACGCCGCCGGGAAGATTCTCAAGTACAAATTACGGGAGGAAGCCCGCGAGAAACTTGGCCTTTCGGCAAGGTAAAGAAAGAGGAAGCAGGGATTTTTTAAACGAGCGACGAGCAACAAGCAACGAAATTAGTGGAAGAATGGGGGTTGTACGATGAAAAAAGCCGGCTTCATCATTATGATTACCGCCTGCCTTCTGCTATGGCCTGCGGTTTGCCTTGGGGGAACCGATTGGCAAGTGCTCAAGACCGAAGCCTTTACCGTTTTTTATCCTTCTGACCTGGAGGAGGTCGCCCGGGAGGTTCTCCGGATCCTCGAATTTTACCGGCCGCAGGTTGAGAAGCTTACCGGGAACCGCCGTTATCACTTGCCGGTGGTCATTGACGACACCGGGATCGCCCCTAATGGGCTGGCCAATCCGCTCCTCGATTATGTTCATCTCTTTTGGTACCCACCAAAGGCGGGTCTGCTGGGGACCGTGGAAGATTGGAATGCCCTGGTGGCGGTCCATGAATACACTCATATCCTGCAGATGACGAACGTGGGAAAGGGACCGAAGATTTTGTGCAGTATTTTTGGAAATATCTTTTCCCCGAACGTGGCGGTTCCCGGCTGGGTGATTGAAGGGATCACGGTGTACAGTGAATCACAGCTTTCCAGCTATCAAGGACGACTTAATGACGGGAAGTTTGACGCCTACATCGGAGCCCGGGTGGCGGCGGACCGTTTTCCTTCCATTCTGGATGCCACCTTTGAACCGCATGAATTTCAGCTGGAGGGAATCTACACCTACGGCGGCCTCTTCTTCAACTACCTGGCCCAAACCTACGGGGAAGAGAAACTGGCGGAGTTCTTTACAGTTCACGGTTCTTCGTTGCGGTCGCTCGATCAAAATACGGAAGAGGTCTTTGGCAAATCCTTCCCCGAATTATGGGAGGAATGGAAAGCCTACGAGACCGCCAGGTTTAAAGATTTCACCATCGATGGAGAGCGGATCACCAACGACGGGTGGTACGTTGCCACCCCGGTCGTGGCGGTGGGCGAACAGGGTGAGCGGCTGATCTATTATCAACGGGAAAAACAGACCAAAGCCGGACTGGGCCGGAGTTATTACCGCGCGGAGATTGTGGCCCGGAATCTTTTCACCCAGGAGGAAAAGGTGGTTGTAGCCACCACGTCTTCGTTTACTCTCCCTATAAAAGTGCGCGGCGCCAAGCTCTACTATGGGGTGTATGAGCTGAAAGCCGGTTATGACAATGCGTTGAGTTCGGGCTATGGTTATTATGCGGAGTTGCGGGAGAAGGATTTACAGTCCGGAAAGGACCGGCTGGTCCTGGCCGGAGATCTGCGGGCTTACGAACTGCTCCCGGACGGGACGATTTTGTACGCTTCCGCCTTGAAGAACGGTTTCGGGTCGCAGCTTTACCTCTATGATCCGGGTGCCGGGAGCAGACTCCTGTTTGAGGTCCCCTATTTGGTTGACGAGATGGCGGCGGATGAAGGACGAATTGTCTTTTCCGCCCGGAAGAAAGGGGAGAACAATCACCTTTATCTTTTTACCCTGGAGACCGGGGAGTTCACGCCGTTGGTGGCCACCCCGTATGGAGAATACGGGATTGCCTTGGTCGGGGAGCGGTTGTTTTTCCATGCCAATTACCAGCAGGTTTACGGCGTCTACTGCTATGACTTCTCCACCGCCCAAGTTTATAAGATGACCACCGGAAATTATGCCACGGAACCGGCTTACGATGAAGCCCGCGGCGAATTGTACTTCGTGGGTCTCCATGCGGACGGATTTGATCTGTACCGCCAAAAGGCAATCTTTTCTCCATATCAACTTCCGGCGGCCTTGCCGACAAGGTGGCCGGATTGGACGGGGGAGGGGGTTGCGGCTGAGGCCAAACAAGGGGGGTACGGGGACAATTTACGGACCTTAACCCCGAAAATAATGTTTCCCGAATACTTGCCGCGGGATGACGGTTATGTGGCGGGACTGTACTTCTTGGGCAGTGATGCCATCGGCCATTTTCCAATCTATCAAGTTGGTTTGTTATATGATGCCACGGCCGGACGGTGGGGGATAGATTCGCTGGTAACCCTCAATCTTTTCCCGCCTTTTCTGGCCAATCTCGGTTATCAGTCTTTTGCGGACCGCCCCTTATATCTGGACTTAAAATATCCCCTCTATAACCGTTTGTCGCCCGGGCTTTCCGCGATCACTGTTGGCCTGGCCTGCTCTTATGGGACGGGTTTCGGCGCGGAATTGGTTCCATCCACCGCTGTTGGTTTCAACTATCCCGGGACCAAGTTTAATCTGGAGCTGCAGACGCCGGTGGAAGATCTCCATTACGCCGGGCAGGGCAAACGGATCGGCTATTACGGCGGGGTGGAAGCCAACCGGCTTTGGGGCAATGGCGAACTTACTCTAAAGGCGCAGGGCTTCATTGATCCTGACAAGCAGGACGATGTTTTCCCGCGGATCCGCGGTTATCAGAAAAGTCTGCCGGCAAAGCGGGGCGGAGTGGCGACACTGGAGTATTCCCATCCGCTTTTGCAGTTAAGGACCGGAAGCTGGCTGTTCTCTCTATACCTGGAGGATCTATACGCCTCGCTCTTTGTGGACGCGGCGGTTCCGGATGAAGGGGCGTATCAACTCGCCTACGGGATGGAAGTCTATCAGGAGCTGAAAATAGCCGGCGCGTGGTTTACCGTCACACTCAATCCCGGGATCAGCTTTGGCTTTAACCGTGAAGGGGAGGGTTTTGTCGTTTTTACGCTTAAAGGATTGACGCTGTAAACCGTAGGTTTTATGGGTAAAACGGGTAAAGAAGGAGGAGGAAATTACCTCCTTCTTTTTCTTATTTAATAAAAGGCGACGTCTTGACATTGGGCGGCCGGGGGATATAATATAAATTAGATAATCGAACAAATGTTCGTAAAGGAAGGGCAAGACACCATGAGCATCAAGTTGTTTTATCCCGACCAAAGTTCGAAGCAGGCTTTACCGGCTGTGGGCCACATCTCAGCCGGTTTTCCGTCTCCGGCGGCCGATTATTTGGAAGCGGTCCTCGATCTCAACGAAGTGTTGATTAAGAACCCCAGTGCCACTTTTTACGGAACGGTCAAAGGGAACTCCATGACGGACGCGGGGGTGGAAGACGGGGATCTGTTGGTGATCGACCGGGCCGTGCCCTACCGCCCGAATGCCCTGGCCGTCTGTTATCTGGACGGGGAGTTCACCTTAAAACGCTTGCAGAGGAAAGGCGAGAATCTGTACTTGATGCCGGCCAACCCCCGTTACCAACCGATCCAGGTCCGCGAGGGGAGCGATTTTGCCGTGTGGGGGATCGTCACTTATATTATAAAGAAGGTCTACTGATGTTTGCCCTGGTGGACTGTAATAACTTCTACGTCTCTTGCGAGCGGGTCTTCCGGCCCGATCTCAATGGCCGGCCGGTGGTGGTGCTGAGCAACAACGACGGGTGCATTATCGCCCGGTCCGAGGAAGCGAAGCAGTTGGGGATCAAAATGGGGGAGCCCGCCTTTAAAATTGCCGCTTTTCTCGAGCAAAACCAGGTGGCGGTCTTCTCCTCCAACTATGTGCTCTACGGGGATTTGTCCCACCGGGTCATGCAGACGCTCGGCCGGTTCACCCCGGAGCTGGAGATTTACTCCATTGACGAAGCTTTTTTAAACTTGACCGGTTTACCCGTGGACTGGGCGGCGTACGCCCGGACGATCCGGGAGACGGTCGGACGCCATGTGGGGATCCCGGTCAGTATCGGGGTGGCCCCCACCAAGGTGCTGGCGAAGGTGGCCAACCACCGGGCGAAAAAAATCCCCGGGCAAAACGGGGTTTGTGTCCTGGCGGATCCGGGCGCGATTGAGGAAGCGCTGAAAAATTTCGACGTCGGGGAAGTCTGGGGGATTGGGCGGCAATATGCGAAGCTGCTTAATTCGATCCAGGTTTATACGGCTTGGGACTTCCTGCAGTTGGATGATGATTGGGTCCGGAAAAGGATGACCGTCATGGGGCTGAGAATCAAAAAGGAATTGGCCGGAATCGCCTGTTTGGAAATGGAACTGATTCCACCGGCGAAGAAAGCAATCTGTACGTCCCGCTCGTTTGGGGAGGAGCAGACCGAACTGGAACCGATCAATGAAGCGGTGGCCACCTACGCGGCCCGCTGTGCGGAGAAGCTCCGGTGGCAACGCTCCTGCGCCGGGATGCTGATGGTCTTCCTCCATACCAACGGGTTCAAACCACATGAACCCCAATACGCCAGGAACCTGGTCTGCAAATTGCCGGTTCCGACCAACAGTACCATCGAGCTTATCCGTTATGCCTCCGCCGCCCTCCGGGCGATCTACCGCAAAGGTTACCGTTACAAAAAGGCCGGGGTGATCGTGCTGGAGATCGGACCGGAGGAGCGGGTCCAAGGTTCGCTCTTCGACCGGGTGGACCGGGCGAAACATGCGGCGGTGATGCGGGAGATGGATGCGATCAACGCCAAGTACGGACGGGACACGATCAAAGTGGCGGCCCAGGGACTGGGCGGCCGGTGGCGGCTGCGGCAGGAACGGCTGTCGCCGTGTTATACGACCCGGTGGTCGGATATTATTAAGGTGGTCGCGCCCGCGGGGGGCCGCTCGCCCAACGAAGGGGATCGCACCCAATAAAAAGCTCTGTTCCATTCTGGAACAGAGCTTTTTTTAGGGATTGGCGTTTAAAGCGTTTAAGGCGCTTGAGGGGTTTTCACAAGGATCTTTTCTTAATCCCGTCCTTTTTTATGATCACCAAGATCGGTGATCATGAAAGGAATTAAGTGAACTATTATCTCCCAATCTTTTTGGTAGATTCGACCAATGTGGATGAGATGTACAGCAAACTCATCATGAAGGGACGGGCTGGTGAGGAAGGTGAGTAAACAACCCACACAATCAATCCGCAATAAATTTATGGTTTCATTCTTAACCATGATTATCATCTTTACCTCGGTCAGTTTCTTTAGCTACTACAGGCAAAGCAATTTGTTATCCAGGATAAACAGTCTCTTGGCGAACTCCCTCAAACTGAGGGAATTTAGTTCAAACATTGATAATATCGTCATTTCCTTAGAAAAATTCCTGGTCGAGCGTAGTTCTGATATGTTGCGCAGTTACTACCATTATTATCAGGAAGTGGAATCGGAATATACCGATCTACAGCTTGTCGGGGACAGTATCGAAAACTATCTGCTCCTCAAGAATATAAAAACAATGACCAAGCTTTTTTTGCAGGAAGCCGATGCGGCGGTGCGGTTCAAAAGAGCCAGGGACAGTGCGGGGTATTCCGGGGCCTTCACGGAGGTATTGCGTTATAATACCAACATTAAATGGGCGGTTGATCGGTTGATCACGAAACAACTGGAAGAGAGCAGCATGCAATACCTCTTGATTACAGAGCGGATCAACTTTATCCAACGGCTCGGCCTTTTCATGATCATCCTGGCGATTATCTTTAGTATCCTCTCCACCATATGGATCGGTTTTCGGTTGACAAAGCCGTTGAAGAAATTGGTTGAGGCGGCGGAGACCATTTCCCGGGGCGAGTTTCAACTCCCCCCCTTGCCGGTCTCGTCCAATGATGAAATTGCCGTCGTCTCCCAGGCCTTTAACGAAATGGCGACAAGCATTGGCAAGTTGATCTCAGAGATTAAAAACAAATCGGATCTGGAAAAGAAACTGCAAGAACAGGAATATCAGAACTTGGCCATGAAAAACACCCTCAAAGAAGCGGAACTCCACGCCCTGCAGTCGCAGATTAACCCCCACTTTTTGTTCAATACCCTCAACGCCGGCGTCCAGTTGGCCATTATGGAGGACGCGGACAAAACAGCTGATTTTATTGATAAAGTCTCCAAACTACTCCGCTATAGCCTCCGCAAGATCAATACGGCAGTGACCATCCGCGAGGAAACGGACAACTTGGAAAACTACTTTTTTATCTTAAAAACCAGATATGGCAGCGACCGGTTTGACTTGCATATTGACGTCGACCCGGCCATTGCCGATTTCCAGATCCCGCTCCTGACCATCCAGCCGATTGTGGAAAATGCCTTGATTCATGGGGTGGAACAGCTGGAGGAAGGCGGCGAAATTAAGGTCCGTGCCTACCAAAATGATGAATCGGTAATCATCGATGTCTCCGACAACGGGCTGGGCATGGACAGTGAGACGGTGAAACGATTACAGGAAGGGAGAAAAGTATCCGGTCATACAACCGGGATCGGCCTTTGGAACGTGCGGGACGATCTTTATAATTCTCTCGGCTTATGACAATTTTATCTATGCCCAGGAAGTGATTAATCTAAATTTAAATGTCTTTTCTTATTTGGTTAAACCAATAAATAAAAACGACTTGCTTCAAATTATCAGTAAAGCGAGAGACAGGATCGAACAGATCAAACTTGAGCGACAAAAAGACTTGGAACTGCGGGAAAGATTCAAAAAGATCATTCCCTTTATTGAAAGCGAGTTTTTGCATGCGCTGGTTAATGGGATCAGCCGGACACAATTTTATGAATACCAGAAATTGCTGGGGTTTGAATTTAACAGCGGCTTTTTTCTGGCCATTTCTCTACGGGAAGAAACCGCCAGTCCGGATTATGAGGAGCATAAATACCAAGTCCGGGAATATCTGGTGTTTCTCGCCGATCAGATCCGGCATCTGTTTAAATGTTTTATTGGCCCGTTGCAAACAAACCCGTTAACGATCTTTTTCCCGCTCACGGTAAAGCCGGGCGAAGAAGCGAAAAAAATCGTCGAAAACTACGGCTGGAAGATCCTTAATCACTTGCCGCCCGGAAGCCCCGGTCAAGGGCTTGTCCTTGGCGTTGGCGAGATCTATTCGGATCCGACGAAGTTGAGGCAGTCCTATTACGAAGCGCTTCAAGCCCTCAATAAAACGGGAAGCGCGGAGAGAATTGTTTATTATCACGAGTTGCCTAAACCCCCGCGTTTATTGTGGGAGGACCAACTAACCGCTTATTTTCAGGAGGTATGGAATGCCCTTTCCTTTGGCAATGCCATGAAGGTCCAGCCTCTGCTGGACAAATTAAACTCCATATTGTCCCAAATCAGTGAAGAACATAAGGATCAGTTATTGTTTGAACTTTTGGTTTTTTATCTTACCTCCTACCGGATCGCCAAAGAAAACGGCGGCCTTGATCTATTTGTGCCAAGCTATGAAAGGACCAGTAAAATTTTTCAAGCAAGCGCTGATCTAAAAAAGGTCTTCAGTCTAATCGCAGCGGAGATCAAGTTGATGACCGCTTCGGTCCGGGAAAACAGAGTAAATAGTATTAAGCCCGTCATAAAAGAGGCGAAAGCGCTTATTGACCAAAATTACCAGAAGCATATCTCCTTGGAATGGTTGGCCGAGCAGGTCAATGTCAGTTCTTTTTATTTAAGCCGTTTGTTCAAAGAGGAACTGGGGGAGAGTTTTTCGGAATATTTAACCAGGTTACGAATGGAAAAAACGGTCCAGTTGTTGGCTGAGGGACGCTCGGTGAAAGAGTGCTGTTTCTTAGTTGGTTATAATGATCCCAACTATTTCAGCCGGATCTTTAAAAAGTATTTTGGGGTCGCACCGTCCGATTGGGTTAGCAAACAAACAGGCAGCGAGTAAGGAGAACTGGGTGAAAACGGTGGTGAATTGCTATCTCTGTTTGCTTTAAGATAAAGACCTCTGGAGACCGTTACTAAAGAGGTGATTGTTTATTATGGAACGGAGAAAATTAAAAAACACCCTGTTTCTATTGGCGTTGTTGTTGCTAATTATCATCAGGATGGTCACTTACCGGTGGAGCTTACCGTCGATCGAACATAACAATAAACCGGGGCGGGTGAAGATTGGTTTAAGCCTGGCTACTCTGCAAGAAGAAAGGTGGAAAAGGGATCGGGATTATATGGAAGAAAAAATTGTGGAGTGCGGGGGAGAGTTTATTTCCTTATCGGCCAATAACGATTGGATTTTACAGGTTAGACAGGTGGAATACTTTATCAACAATAAGGTGGACGTTTTGATCATTGTTCCACAAGATCTGGACCGCTTGGCGGAAGCGGTCGAAATTGCCAAAAGAGCTGGTATAAAAGTTGTTTCTTATGACCGTTTGATTCGAAACGCCGATTTAGACTTATATATCTCATTCGATAGTGTTAAGGTTGGCGAGTTGATGGCGAAACGTCTGACGCAGGAAGTTCCTTCCGGACGTTATGTTATAATCAACGGGCCACCGACCGATCACAATCCTTATCTGATTAATCAGGGTTACAGAAATATCCTGACGCCCTTGGTGGAAAAGCACCAGATTGAAATTGTCTCCGAAATATGGGCCGAGAATTGGCTGCCGGAAAAGGCTTATACCACCATCTCCCGGCTCCTTTTGGATGGGGTGGATTTTGACGCGGTGCTTGCGGCCAACGACGGCCTGGCCAGCGGGGTGATTGAGGCCTTATCCGAATGGCGGTTGGCGGGGAAAATCCCCGTCACCGGTCATGATGCCGACCTCTCCGCCTGCCAGCGGATTATCGAGGGCACCCAACTGATGACCGTTTATAAGCCCATTCGCCAACTGGCTTATCGCGCCGCTGAACTGGCGATGCTTTTGGCGGAGAATAAAGCGATCGCCACCAATAGCCCGGCTGTTTTCAACGGAAAGCATTTTGTCCCGGCCGAAATAATAACGCCAATCGCGATTGACCGGTCTAACATCAGCATCGTCATTGAAGATGATTTTCACCGCCCTGAAGATATCTACCGGAACATACCGTATACCGCTAAACAATTCTGACTGCAAAAAAATGCTATTGTGATTCTGTTGGCCAACGACAATGGAATTTAATGACAATATAGTTATTCAATTCCGCAAGTGATTCCAGATACAAATCTGTTACTTGATGTTAATTTATATTTAGGAAGACGATGAGTCTCATGGCGAGACTCATCGATTCTTTCCAAAAAAATTTATAAGGAGGAATTGCGGTGAAAAACTTGCGGAATTTATTGATTCTCAGCTTATTGTTTGTTTTGGTCGCCTCTTCGTTGACGATGGCGGCGCCGAAGAAAATCAGGATTGGGTTTTCGCTCGCCACTTTGCAGGAAGAAAGGTGGGGGAAAGACAGAGACTTCTTTAGAGCGGAAGCGGAAAGATTAGGCGCTGAGGTTCTAGTCCAAGCCGCGAACAACGACGATGCGTTACAGATCTCCCAGTGCGAGAACCTGCTTTCGCAAGGGATTGACGTCCTCGTCATTGTTTGCCATGATGGTGAAGCGGCGGCGGCGATTGTTGAGTCTGCGCATAAATCAAAGGTTCCCGTTATTGCCTATGACCGTTTAATCAAAAACTGTGACCTTGACCTCTATATCTCCTTCGATAATGAGCGGGTCGGTTATTTACAGGCCATGGGTGTTCTTTCCAAGGTTTCTGAGGGTAACTTTGTTTACATCGGCGGTTCACCGACCGACAACAACGCTTACCTGGTTAAGAATGGGGCAATGAAGGCGCTTCAACCCTACATTGACCAAGGGAAGATCAAGATCGTTTATGATCAGTTCACCCCCAACTGGGATCCGGCCATTGCCCAAGCGAACATGGAAAACGCCCTCACCATGCTGAATAACAAAGTTGATGCGGTGGTGGCGGCCAATGACGGTACTGCCGGCGGCGTCATCCAAGCTTTAGCCGACCAAAAACTCGCCGGGAAAGTTCCGGTCTCCGGACAGGATGCCGACCTGGCTGCTTGCCAACGGATTGTTGAGGGGACCCAAACGGTGACCGTCTACAAACCGATTAAAGCGATTGCGACCGCTGCGGCCCAAGCCGCTGTTAAGCTGGCCAAGGGTGAAAAAGTGGAAGCCAATCTGACCGTGAACAACGGTAAAGTTGATGTGCCCTATATCGCGCTGGATCCGATCCCTGTCTACAAAGAGAACATGTATGATGTGATTATCAAGGATGGTTTCTACACCATCGAACAAGTGTATCGTAACGTTCCGAAGGACCAGTGGCCCAAGGAGAAATAAGGATAGGCAGGGTACGTCTATCCTGTGGTGGAAGGCGGGAGAGAGAGGATTTCCTCTCTCTCCCTAGCATTCGATTTAGCTCCATTATAACAAGGATAACTGCAATTTTCGGACCCAACAATCATTGTCTGGAACGCCGAGAGGAGGAGGTCGTATGGCCGGTTATATCCTGGAAATGCGGAATATTACGAAGGAATTTCCAGGGGTCAGAGCGCTAAACAACGTTAATTTTAAAGTCCGCGCCGGTGAAATCCATGCGCTCTGCGGCGAGAACGGTGCCGGAAAATCGACACTGATGAAAATCCTAAGTGGGGTTTACCCCTATGGAACTTATAGCGGAGAGATCATCATTGATGGGGAAGAACAGAGATTTCATAACATTGCATCCTCCGAAGCTGCCGGTATCGCCATTATTAATCAAGAGCTAACGCTGGTAAAGCAGTTGACCGTGGGCGAGAATATTTACCTAGGTAATGAACCAAATAGACTCGGGATCATCAATTGGGATCAGTTGTTTTACGAAGCTCAAAAGTGGATGTCAGCGGTGAAGTTGGATATCAATCCGCGCACAAAAGTTGTCAACCTGGGTGTTGGGCATCAGCAGATGGTGGAGATCGCAAAAGCGCTTTCCAAAAAAGCGCGGATCTTAATCCTGGATGAGCCTAGTGCAGCGCTGACGGAAAATGAAGTGGAAACCCTGATGGACATTTTGCGCAAGTTAAAACAGGATGGGGTGACCTGTATTTATATCTCCCACAAAATTAATGAGATTTTCGAAATTGCTGATACGGTTACGGTTCTTCGCGACGGAGAGACGGTTGACACCAAGCCGATTGCGGAAACCTCTGAAAATGAAGTTATTGCGAAGATGGTTGGTCGGGAACTATCAAACCGTTTCCCCCGTGTTGATCATGAGACCGGGGAAATAATCCTCGAGGTAAAGAACTACAATGTTTTTGATCCTGATAATCCCCGGAGGAAGATCGTTGACAATGCCAGCTTTTATGTCCGGCGTGGTGAAATTTTAGGAATTGCCGGTTTGATGGGCGCCGGCCGTACCGAACTGATGAGCAGTATCTTCGGTGGCTTTCCGGGCGAAAGCTATGGCGAGGTTTATATCAACGGCCGGCAGGTCGAGATTAAAAGCCCCCAGGATGCGATCAATAACGGTTTGGCGATGGTTACCGAAGACCGTAAACGTTATGGCTTAGTCCTAATCCATGACGTTAAAAAGAATCTGACCCTCGCCAATTTAAGGAAATACTGTAAATCCGGGGTTATTAACTCGAACGCCGAAGTTTACGATTCGCAAACGATGGTGAAAACTTTAAGTATCAAAACCCCCTCGCTGGAAACAAAAGTGAATAATCTGAGCGGCGGCAACCAACAAAAAGTGGTGGTGGGCAAATGGCTTTTAACCAAGCCCTTGATTCTAATCATGGATGAGCCCACCAGAGGCATTGATGTCGGGGCAAAATATGAGATTTACAATATCATGAATGAACTGAAAAAACAAGGGGTTGCGATCATTATGATCTCCTCTGAACTACCGGAGATTCTCGGGATGAGTGACAGAATACTTGTCCTCTATGAAGGGAAAATCAATGGCGAATTTAGACATGACGAAGCAAGCCAAGAAAAGATCATGTTGGCAGCAACAGGAGGGAACTAAAATGAACGTTGTTCGAGAATCGACACCAACCACCAGTGTGACCAGAAAAAGTTTGTTCGCGCGACTGAACGCCAGATTCGATCTGCGTGCCTACACGATGATTATTGCTTTAGTCGTTATCTGGCTGCTTTTTACTGTTCTGACTGAGGGACGGTTCCTCACCCCGCGTAATCTTTCTAACTTGGCCCGTCAAGTGTCAATTACCGCCATCTTGGCCATCGGTATGGTGATGGTTATTGTTACCACCCATATTGAGCTGTCGGTTGGATCGGTTTTGGGGTTGACCGGAGGGATCGCCAGCATTTTACAGGTGTGGCATAATGTTTCGACCCCGGTGGCCATTTTGGTTGCTTTGGGCTTTGGTGTCTTAATCGGTGCCTTTCATGGTTATTGGGTGGCCTATCATAATGTTCCGGCCTTTATTGTGACTTTGGCCGGTCTTCTGGCTTACCGTGGGGTTTTATTGGGGATCACGAAAGGCCAAACCGTAGCCCCTCTTGATCCTAGTTTTAAGATTTTAAGCAGTGGCTACCTAAGTCTTGTCCCCGGGATCATCTTAACTTCCATCATCATCATTGGCTTGGTCTTTGCCCGCATCTGGTCTCGCCGTTCAAAGCTGAAGTACGGCTTTAAGGTTTTGCCCCTCTATTTGGAGATCCTGACCATCATTCTGTACTGCGGTTTAATTATCCTGGCCACTTATGTCTTATACCAATACGAAGGGATCCCTTATCCGGTGATCATCGTTTTGGTGCTGGCGGTAATCTTTTCTTTCATTACCAACAACACAAAATTTGGTCGCCAGGTCTATGCCATGGGCGGTAATATTGAAGCGGCTCGTTTGTCGGGGATTAATGTCCGCCGCCGGACGCTGGTGGTCTTCATTTTAGCAGGTTTCCTTGCTTCGATCGCCGGCGTTCTGACCACCGCCCGTCTAAACGCGGGAACAATTACGGCCGGGGACGGGGCCGAACTGGATGCCATTGCCTCTTGTGTTATTGGTGGAACGAGCTTTTTGGGCGGGATTGGGAGTATTCCCGGTGCTGTGTTAGGTGCTCTTGTGATGGCAAGTATCGATAACGGAATGAGCATGATGAATACCGAAGCCTACTGGCAGATGATCATCAAGGGTGCTATCCTTCTTTTAGCGGTCTGGTTGGATATTAAGACGAAAAAAAATAGATAAAATTGAAGTAGATTGTAGAATAAATTAGAGAATCTGAACGCCAATTTAAATAACATAGCAATTAATAAAGGTGTCAGTTTTGTTTTCCCTCTCATCGTCCGGTAAGATTCGCACCGGTTTTCGTAGATTAAGAAAGGGCATTCATTTCCAGTCCGGAAGCTCCCTACTTTAATCTTGGGAGGGGAATTACAATGAAGATGGCTGGATTAAGGCCTTATTTTGGCGGAGTTTTTTCGAAGATTCTAATCATCCTTGTTATCTTAAGTGCAATGATTGTTGCGGTAGGTTTGGTCGGTAATTCAGGAATTGAAGAAATGAATCAGGCGGCGGCCAATATTTTCAATAGCAATACTTCAGTCCTTTTCCCGCTCTTTGATTTCTTGTTGACCGTATACCGTACTGAATACAGTGCTTACGAAGCATTAGAATTAAACACTTCCGGCTCAGTTACCGCTTTTAACAGGAATTTGACTGAATGTGTCGGTTTACTTGGAAACTTCTTATATAATCTTCCCGATGAAACCAGGGAAAGTTTACAGCAAAGATGGGCGGAATATGAAGCGGTGGCGCAGGATTTTAGTAACGGGCTAAGAAGTGGAAAAAATGATCTTTTGCCTTTATATTACCGTTTTAAAGAGGAATCGCGAAAACTGTATAGTTTCTGTTATGAGTTGGGAAAAGCGCAAAGAATCGTCGGGGTCGACAGTTTTCGCACCGGCCGGCAAATCTATTCTTCAACCAGAACTTTACAACTGATTATTACGATTATTGGTGTAGCTTTAGGTCTGCTGATCGGCTTCCTGGTATCGCGCTCCATCATCCGGCCCTTATACAAGCTTCGCGATTCAACCCAACTGTTGGCCAAAGGCGATCTAAATACAAGAGTCGACTTATCCTCCCGTGATGAGGTCGGGGTCGTCGCCTCCGCGTTTAACCATGCTGTTGAGGAACTCCGTTCGATGGTAACCCGCACTGCCCAAGATGCCAAAAAAATTAATGCCTCCACCCATAATCTCTTTAGAGTAGTGGAAGAAACAACAACTTCATTAGGGGAGTTAAACAAACTGATCGACGAATTGGCGGCTGGAGCAGAATCCCAGTGCCATAGTGTTAATTTGGCGATTGATACTATCCAGCAGGCAACATCAAGAACAAACATGGTGATCAGGGCTACCCAGGAGATCAACAAGATCTGCCAGGAGGCCTCCGCTGATGCACAGCATGGGAGAGAGGCCACTGAAGAGATGATCCAGGCGATTGATAACTTTATCTTCTCAGTTCGACAAATTAAAGAAGTGGTCAGTGGCTTGGTTGAAGATTCAGAACAGATTCAAATTTTGGTGGATATTATTCGTGATATTGCGGAAAAATCAACCCTTTTATCGCTAAACGCTTCCATTGAAGCGGCACGCGCCGGTGAACATGGTCGGAGTTTCGCGGTCGTCGCCACTAATATTGGCGTTTTGGCGAGGAGATCCCGCGAGGCGGTCGAACACATTAATGAAGTTATTCAGTTGATTCTCCGGAAAAACCAGCAAGTTGCTCATGCGGTTGATGAAAGCAACACGGAGATCGAAAAAGGACGAAACCAACTCGCGAGGAGCATTGCGCTCTTCAAGGAATTGATGGGTAAAGTTGAGATGATTGCCCGTAATATTTCCCAGATTACAGAGGCAGCTTCTCAAGTCGGGAATGATAATGAGAAAGTCATTACCAAGATCGAACAGGTCCACCAGATCAGCCAGAACAACCTGACGGCGATGGAGGAGGTATCCGCCACCTTCGAACAACAGTATTCGACGACGATCGTTATTAAAGAATCAGCCCAACAATTGGACGAACTTGCCAATGAATTATCCTTGGCCACCGACCGGTTTATCTTATAGTAATGCCTGTTCGTTATGGCCGTTAGGTTGGTTTTCGATGGTTGCTTGATTTTACTGGTCTGTCCTGCTAAAATTATAGGACGACCAAGGGGGAGAAGCCTTTTCTAATATTAGGTGAGAGTGTAGAGCATGTGTTTTTACTATGCGTTAAGCGTTACGGCCCAAACCCTGGAAAACCGGTACCAGTTAACAGAGGGGTTTGACTGGGAGGTCGAAGCAGGACCGTGGACGCCCAAGTATTATGTCTCCGGTTTTGAGTTTCCGAAGATGCCGGTCATCACCAACGAAGCGCCTGACCGGCTCCAGTTTTTAACCTGGGGGTTGATCCCGTTCTGGGTCAAAGCGCCGGCGCAGGCGGCCCAGATCCGGGGGAAGACCCTGAACGCCCGGGCGGAGACGGTGTTGGAAAAACCCTCTTTCCGCCAGGCTGTGCAGCGGCGCCGCTGCCTGGTGCCGGCCGACGGTTTTTACGAGTGGCGTCTTTTCCAGGGCAAAAAATATCCCTACTACATTTTCCTCAAGGACCGCACGGTCTTTTCTTTCGCCGGGATCTGGGAGGAGTGGGCCGACCCAACCACCGGTGAGCTTTTCCGGACTTACAGCATTCTAACGACGGAGGCCAACCCGCTTTTGGCCAGGATCCATAATACGAAAAAACGGATGCCGGTGATCCTGCCACGGGAGCAAGAGCGGGCTTGGCTGTCCGCCGGGCTGAGCACGGCCGAGCTCCTGTCCTTTCTGCAACCTTTCCCGGCCGCGCAGATGGAGGCGTACACCATTGGCCGGTTGATCACGGCCCGGACGGCCAACCGTAATTGCCCGGAGGTCCAAGCGCCTGTTGTCTATCCGGAGTTGGGGGAAGGACAGTGATCCGGAGGGGGTGGGGAGGAGAGGCGCGGTAACGAAAAACCGAAGGTCGCGCCCTTTCCCTCCGTACTCTTAACCCAGATTTCCCCGCCCGTCGCCTGGATAATGTCCTTGGCGATGGCCAGACCCAGTCCGACCCCGCCCTCCCCGGCAGTCCGGGCTTTATTTACTTTGTAAAACCGTTCCCAAATCAACGGTTGCTCGGCTTCGGGAATGCCGGGCCCACGGTCGGTTACTTCAACCTGGACGGTGTCATCCTGCGCCTGGAGGCGAATCAGTACTTCTTCACCGGGCGGGGTGTAGCGGAGGGCATTATCCAAGAAGTTTCTAATAACCTGCCCAATCCGGGCTTCATCGGCCTCGACCAGGAGGAAATTATCTCCGGCCGGGAGAATGGTCGTGAGGGTTATTTTTTTCTTCTTGGCAATGGCCTGATACTTTTCGGCCAAGGAAACAACCAAAGTTTTGAGGCAAAAGACACGCTTATTGAGGGCTTGGGGACCGCGGTCGAGATGAGCGATCTCCAGCAAAGCCCGGACCATCTCACTAAGGCGGACGGTCTCCCCGAGAATATCCCGTAAAGCTTTCTGTTTTTCCGCTTCTTCTTCGATTACCCCATCTAAAAGCGCCTCGGTTTGCCCCTGGATAATGGTTAGCGGGGCCCGCAGTTCGTGGGCGAGGTCGGCGTTCAGTTGTTTTCGCAGCTTTTCCACTTGGCGTAAAGCCGTAATATCTTGGAAAACCACAATAATCCCCCAGAGTTGTTCGCCGTCGAGGAGGGGCGAGGTGTGGGCTAAAATTGCCGTATCTTCCCGGAGGTTCAATTCGGTCCGCTCCGGGCGGTGCGTTTCCACTACTTTCCCGATTAAGTCCTGGATCGCCGGAAAGGCTTCAAAGGAGAGGGCAGCCGGCTCGCCAAAAAGTTCCCGGGCTTTATTGTTGATAAACATAAGTGTCCCGTTGGGTTCGACGGCCAAGACGCCTTCCGCCAAATCGGCCAGGATCCGTTCGACTTTGTGTTTTTCCCGGTTGAGCGCGGCCATGCTTTTTCCCAACTCATCGGCCATGCGGTTGAACGCCGCGGCCAAGGCGCCGATTTCATCGGAGCCGAACGGGACGCGGACGTTAAAGTTGCCTTTGGCCATGGCGGCGGCCGCGGCTTGCAAGCGCAAAATCGGGGCGGAGATGGTGCGGGAAAGGTAGAGGGCGAGCAGGAGGGCGAAGGCGAAGCCGATCAGGGCGGCGAAAGCGCCCAGGCGCCATAGGCCGCTGATTAACCCGCTCATCGCGGTTAAGGGCGCAATTAAAAAAACCGCGCCGACGATTTGGCCACCCTTGGTCTGGACCGGGGTCCCCACAAAGATCGCATTTACCCCTAAAATTGGGTTATAGCCACGCCGGACAACGGTTTCTCCTTTGATCACCCGGGCAAAATCGACGCGGGAAAGCAGGGCGCCCCGTAGCCCGAGGCCGGGCGTCATCGCCAACCGGCGCCCCTGTCGGTCAAGGACCAGAATTTTGGCCTCTAAATGCTGACCGGTGACTTCCAGGATTTTTTCCCCGGTGGCAGCGGAGATTTCTCCGGTGAAAAAGCCGATTACGGTTTGCCCGAGTTGTTTACCTTTCCGCACCAACTCCCGTTGTTTTTCGGCAAATAAAAACCGGCGGGCGGTTCCGGCAAAGAGGAGGCCTAGGACGAGGGTGGCGACCACGATGACCAGGATATAAGAGGCGGTTAGTTTTAGGCCGATTTTGTTCATCATTTTTGCTTTACCTCGAAACGGTAACCGATCCCCCAGACCGTGTGTAAATACCGGTAGTCGCTTCTTTCTTCAATCTTACTTCGTAAGCGGGTAAGATGGACGTCAACGGTGCGCACGTCGCCTAAGGCATCGTTACCCCAAACGATTTCGTACAGCAAGTCCCGGCTAAACACCCGGGAAGGGCTGGCCGCCATGAGTGCCAATAAGTCAAATTCTTTGGGGGTAAGGGGAACTTCCTGGCCGGCCACGAAGACCCGCCGTTCCTTTTTGTCTAGCACTAAGTCGCCGTAGTTCATTCGATCCGGCTTGGAGGTGGCATCCCATTCCCGGCGGCGGAGGGTGGCTTTGACCCGGGCGGTTAATTCCCGGGGACTGAAGGGTTTGACCACGTAGTCATCGGCACCGATTTCAAGCCCCAACACCCGGTCGCTCTCTTCACCGCGGGCGGTTAGCATAATAATGGGGAGGTTGCTTTCTTTCCGGATCTCCTGACAAACAAAGAAACCATCCCCCTCCGGGATCATGATATCCAGGATCAGCAGGTCCGGCCGGAATTGGCTAACTTTCTCCAAGCATTGGCGTCCGGTGTAGGCGGCCGCCGTCTCGTAACCTTCCCGGTGCAAGTAGACTTGGATTAGCTGCACTACTTTTTCTTCATCATCACAGATTAAAATGCGCCGTTTTTTCATCCTGTTCCCTCCTCTTTTTATTGTAGAGAAGAAACAGAGATTTTGTCCAGAAAAGAAAGCTGATCGCTTAAGATCAGCTTTCTAAGATCTGCACTGCTAAAAAGGGCGTTATTAATTATTAGTTGTTTTTTACCACCAACCCCGGGGGCGGAAACGGCCTCGCCCGCCTGGGGTAAAAGGCCGGAAGTTATTATACTGCTCCAACTGCTCGGGAGTAAGGATGCTTTCGATCTGCTTTTGTGCTTCTTGGATTTTCTTTTTCAGTTCCAGCCGGAGTGGAGTCATGGCCGCTAATTTTTGGTTGATGGCGGTTTGGTCCGGATTTTCGGCTGCCCAGAGCTGGTGCAATTCTAATTGGGCCCGTTGTAACTGTTGCCGGAGTTCCAGCGTATCTTTGGCGAATTCTTGCCGAATCGTCAAGATTTTTTCGCTTTGCTCCGGAGTAAGATCGAGGTTGCGCCACTGGATCCCTTGGGCTCCAGGCAAGCCACAGGCAACCCCAATGCCGCCGCCGAAACCCATCCCCCAACCGGCGGCCAACGCGGCAGTGGTGGTCATGATGGTCAAAACGATACCCAAACCCGCAACTAATGCTTTTTTCCGCACTTGGATTCTCCTTTCTTAATTCCTTGGCAGGGAGTATTTCGCTTTTAGATTGATCCTAACGTGAATTTATGAAAAAAGTATGAACGAAGACTAAAGAATCATAAAACGGGCGCGGGATGCCGGTAAAACTTTTAAAGGCGGGGCTTTGGGTGTTTTTAGGTAGATTTTGCCGGGTTTGCATGGTAAAATGAACCTGATTCATGTTGAGAACAAGTTTTGGGCGCTCTTTTTCTAAAGGACGGGTTATTGACGGAGCATAAGAATGGAGTAGGGGTCGTGTTTGCGGATGGAGCAAGATAAAAGAGGGTAAGCGTCAATGTTTCAGGGAAAAACGGAGGTTAGTTATTTTAGAACGGAAAGGATCGAGAAGAAAGAAAGGATGGGTGTTTAATGGAAAAGGTCATTCAGATCGAAGGAATGAGTTGCCAGCATTGTGTGGGACATGTTGAAACTGCCTTGCGACAAGTGGCGGGGGTACGAACAGTCCGGGTTGACTTGGCCCAGAAAAGAGCAACGGTCGAAGTGGACGCGACGGTCACCGATGAACAACTGAAAAACGCCGTTGAAGAGCTGGGCTATGATGTAAAGGCGATTAAGGACGCCTAGGTTGGGGAATAGGGAAAAGTAAGCCGCCCCATGGCCTTGTCAAGCGCCTGCCCGACCAGCGGGTATTTACGGCGGTAGTCCGGTGCAATCAGTTGGGCGATTTTCTGTATCGAATAAGCATCATCCCAGAAGTCGGCTGCGGCGCGGTAGCTTCCGCCCAGACGCCGGAGGAGCTGTGGGCGCGCTAATAAAAAAGGAAGTTCGGGTAAAGGATTGGGCTTAAGGGCGACGGCAAAGGCGAAGTCGATTAAAAGCAAAAGGGGTTTTCCCCCGGCCAGACTGACCATCAGGTTTTGCGGGCGAATATCCCGGTGGATAATTCTCTTCTTATGCAAAACATCCAGAATCCGGACTAGTTGCTCAAGGATGGAGTTGGTTTGCGCCGCCGTTAACGGGGCTTGCTTGGTAAGAAAAACCTTTAAGGTTGTCCCGGGAATAAATTCGGTGGCGACAAAAGCATTACGGCCGCGGGGTTTGTGGGCGACCAGCAGGGGAAAGTGAACGCGGTAAGGATGGTCGTTAAGGATCTTCAGTAATGTTGCTTCCCGGGCGGCGATCTGCCCGGAAGAGGGATCAAGCTTAATAAAGACCTGTTTCCCAGTGGGTTGGTGTTTCCCTTTTAAGTACTTGAAGCCCAAACGGTTGGTTGGTTTGAAGGTGCGGAGCTTGATGATGCCGTAATCTTTGAGCTGCTTATGTTCCGGAGGTGACGGCATGGGGAAACACTCCTTCCTTAAGCCCAGTCTGTTTTGGGTTTGGTTTATCTTATGGGCGGACCCTCGAAATAGTCACTGGAAGGAGTGGTTTATACCTGCCGGGGAGAGGATGGAGTCGTTAAAACAACAAAAAGATAGGTTTGGGTAATTTGCGCAAGAAAGCAATCTGTGTTATAGTATAAAACAGGGCAATTTAGATGGAAAGTTTAAATTTTTCCGTCTAAAAGAGTTGGGGTTTGGGTTTTTAGAATCTATACCTAAATTTAAAGTCACTTACTTTTTGTAGGTGATTTTTTATTTGAGAAGACCAGGTTTCTTCGGATTTCGCGAAGGGGAGGAGAAATAATATAAAAACCACAAGCCATTCAGAAAAGGAGTGATTGATTATCTGCTTTCAAGGGAAAAAAATACTGCTTGGATTAGGAGTGGTCCTCATTACCCTGGGGTTGGGTTGTAGTGGGGCAAGGGCGGCCGACCCCCACGGGTCTGGAGAAAAGCCCACGCTGGTTTTGGCCGATGCCGGTTGGGATAGTATCCGAATCCATAATGCGATTGCCGCTACGATCATCGAAAAGGGGTACGGATACAAAACGGAGGTGTTGACCGGTTCTTCCCCCATCGTCATTCAGGGACTCCGGCAAGGGGATATTGATATTTGTATGGAAACGTGGACGGATAACATTCTCGAACTCTACCAGGAGGGAATCGCGCAGGGCGAGATCATTGAGTTATCAGTTAACTTTGATGATAATGCCCAGGGTTTATATGTTCCGACCTATGTGATTAAAGGCGATCCGGAGCGGGGAATTCCGCCCTTGGCTCCTGATTTAAAATCGATTAAAGATTTACCTCGCTACTGGCAAATATTCCGGGATCCCGACAACCCGGCGCAGGGCCGGATCTATGGTTCACCGCCGGGATGGGCGGCTGATCGGATCCTCCGGACCAAAATGGAGACATATAATTTGCAAGAAAGGTATGACTACTTTAACCCCGGTTCGGACACGGCACTCAATACTTCACTGGTTTCCGCCTATGAGAAGGGGGAACCGTGGGTCGGATATTACTGGGATCCAACCTGGATTACCGGTAAATATGATCTGACCTTGCTCGCCGATGAACCATATTCCAGCGATAAATGGGAGGCCGGTTACGCCTGTGAATTCCCGGGGGTGAAAGTAACGGTTGCGGTTAATTCCGGCTTAAGGGAGAAGGCCGCGGACGTTATGGAATTCTTAAAAAATTACCGGACAAGTACGAAAATCACCAGTCAACTTCTGGCTTTTATGCAGGACCATGAGGGGGATATCGAAGCCACAGTGCAGTGGTTTTTTACGGAGTATGAAGACCTCTGGACGAGCTGGGTTTCGCCCGCAGTGGCCGTGGCGGTTAAAGGAGAACGGCCGGAAAGTCCCGCCCGGTTCCAAAAGGGTTTTACGCAATTTCCCGCCGAAATCCGTCTTGACTTAGGGACCCATGTGGAGAAATTAATTGTTTGGTTAACCGCGAATTTTCAAGGTTTCTTTGCTTGGTTGAAAGCCGGTGTTCTTGGGATCGTTTCCATGATACAAAGGACTTTCAAATTTATCCCCTGGTTTATCCTAATAATCCTGCTGTTTTTATTAGGCTGGAAGCTGGGCCGCTGGGAAACCGGTCTTTTATATGCTTTGATGGTCTTGACCATTGGCGGGCTGGGACTTTGGGAAGAGATGCTTCTTACCCTCTCCATTGTTCTCACCGCGGTGCTCATTTCGGTGGCGATTGGGATTCCCGTTGGGATCCTGATGGCCTATAACAACAAAGTGGAGGCCTTTGTCAAGCCCTTGCTTGATGGGGCCCAGACGATGCCCAGTTTTGTTTATCTCATTCCGGCCATGATTTTCTTTGGTTTAGGAACAGTTCCGGCCGTGTTTGCGACGATTATCTACGCGGTTCCGCCTTGTATCCGCTTAACGAATTTAGGGATCAGGGGAGTACCAAGGACGATGAAAGAAGCGGCCTATGCTTTTGGCTCCTCCCGCTGGCAAGTACTGACGAAAGTTGAGTTGCCACAAGCCATCCCCACGATTATGGCGGGAATCAACCAAACAACAATGGCCGCCATGTCGATGGTGGTAATCTCCTCGATGATTGGGGCAAAAGGGCTGGGTGAAAACGTATTAATTGCGATTAACCGCACGGATATTGCCATGGGTTTTGATGCGGGAATCAGCATCGTTTTCCTGGCGATTATCATTGACCGGGTAACCCAGAGAATATCCAACCGCCCGACAGCCCGTAAAAAGCAGAGAGGAGGTTAGAGCATGAAGGAAAAAATAGTAGTAAAGAATCTAACAAAAGTTTTTGGCTCAAGGCCGTGGTTGGCCCTGGACCGGCTTAAAAAGGGCTGGACGAAAAGGGAGATTCTGCAGAAATACGGTCAAACCGTTGGGGTGAACAATGTTTCGTTTACGATTTATGAGGGTGAATTCTTTGTTATTATGGGCCTCTCGGGGAGCGGTAAATCAACCTTAATCCGCTGTTTTAACCTGTTAAATAAGCCGACTGCCGGGGAGATCCTGGTGGATGGGGAGAATATTGTTAAATACGACCAAAACCGGCTCCGGAAATTTCGCCAAGAAAAAGTGGCCATGGTCTTCCAGCAGTTTGGCCTGTTCACCCACCGGACAGTTTTAGGCAATGTCGAGTACGGCTTGGAGATTAAAGGAGTCGATAAAAACAAACGCCGGGAGATTGCCCTTAAAACTTTAGTGGAGGTCGGGCTGAAAGGTTGGGAAGATAAGATGCCCCAGGAGCTGAGCGGCGGGATGCAACAAAGGGTTGGTTTAGCTCGGGCGCTGGCCAATGACCCCGACATTTTATTGATGGATGAACCCTTTAGTGCCTTGGATCCCCTGATCCGCCGGGAAATGCAGTCGGAGCTTTTGGATTTACAAGCGAAGATGAAGAAAACAATCATCTTTATCACCCATGATCTGAATGAAGCCTTCAAGTTGGGGGACCGCGTTGCGGTGATGAAGGATGGTTCTATTGTGCAGATTGGGACCCCGGAAGAGATCTTGAACCACCCTTCCAATGAATACATTGCCGAATTTGTTAAGGACATTGATCGAACAAAGATCGTGCGGGCGAAAGATATTATGCAACGGGCTAATGCTTTAGTTTCCCTCAAGGACGGGGTGCGGGGCGCGATCAAAGAGATGCAAGACAACGGGATTTCCAGTGTTTTTGTGGTCGATAAGGAGCGGAGACTCAGGGGAATTGTCACGATTGATGATTGTATCGCCGCAGTGAAGGAGGGCCGCTCTTTAGAACAGATCTTACGACATGATTATTATACGACGGACGAAGAAGCTTCGATCCAAGATTTGCTTGATCAAGGGGTCAAGACGAAGTACCCGATAGTGGTTGTCAACGCGGAACGGCGTATTTTAGGGATCATTGTGCGCACCTCTATTTTAGCAGGGTTATTGGGCAAGAACAATCAGGCTTGATGGTGAAAAGTGGTGGAAGAACCGCGGGGAGGAGTTACGATGAAAAAACCGGAGTTACTGGTCCCGGCCGGGGATTTGGAGAAACTACGGACGGCCATCCTTTACGGGGCTGATGCGGTTTATACCGGGGTGGAGGGACTGAGCCTCCGGGCCCAACAGGCCGAGATGACGACGGCGGAGTTGGCGGAAGGAGTACGAATGGCCCACCAACGGGGTGTGAAGGTGTATGCGGCGATCAACATATCGGCCCGGAACAGCGATCTGGCGTTGGTCAAAGAGAAAACGGGTGAACTGGCTGCGATCGGGGTCGACGGCGTGATCCTGAGCGACCCGGGGGTGCTCTCGCTTGTCCGGCGGGTGGACCCCCACCTGCCGGTGCACCTTAGCACCCAGGCGAGTACCACCAACACCGAAGCAGTCCGGTTTTGGCATGAGCAAGGGGTCAGCCGGATTGTGTTGGCCCGGGAGCTGAATCTGGAAGAGATCGCCGCCATAGCGCGGGATGTTCCCGAGGTTGAACTGGAGATCTTTATCCACGGCGCGATGTGCCTGGCCTACTCGGGCCGGTGTTTACTCTCTTCCTACCTGACGGGGCGGAGTGCCAACCGGGGCGAATGTACCCATCCTTGCCGCTGGGAGTACATGTTGACGGAACGGACCAGGCCGGACGAACCGCTTATTTTGACTGAAGACGGGCGGTACAGTTACTTGCTTAGTTCCAAGGATCTCCGGATGATCGAGTATTTGCCGGAAGTGTTGGCGGCCGGGGTTTCCAGTTTAAAGATTGAGGGGCGGATGAAGACCGTCTATTACGTGGCGGTGGTGACGAGGACCTACCGGTGGGCGTTGGATGCGGCGTTCAAGGATCCGGAAGGGTACCGCTGTGCGCCCGAATGGCTGGCGGAGCTGGACAAGGTCTCCAACCGGGGTTATACCACCGGATTTTACCTCAAACACAAAGGAGAGGCCTTTGCCGGGCTGAATACGGAAAAAAGTTACCGGCAGACGTACGGTCTGGCGGGGACCGTCCTTGAGTATCTGCCGGAGGAAGGAAAGATGTTGGTGGCGCTCAGGAACCAATTAAACGCGGGTGATGAGACGGAATTATTGCTCCCGGAGACGACGCTGACCATTGATTCCACCACCATGACCGACGAGGACGGCCACCCGTTGGCGGCCGGGCACAACAGTTACCGGGTATATTTCCAAGTCGACCGGCCGGTGCCGGCCGGGGCGGTTTTGCGCCGCCGTTTAACCGGTACTTAAATTCTCCAGTTCGGCTTCGAAGGCGGCGGCGGCCCGTTCATAGTCGTCGGTGACCTTGGCCAGTTCGGTATAGAGCCGCTCCGTTTCGCGGTTAATTTCGGCGTTGCGCTTGGAAAGCTTGGCGATGGTCTCCCCGCAACCGGTGGTTGAGGCGGCGATTAACGCTTCGTTATTCTTCTGCAGTTCTTCTTCCAGAGCGGCAATGGCCGCTTCCAACTGGTTGATTTTGGCGGCGAGCGGTGTTAACACCGCCGAGCGGCGGTTAATGATCTCGGCCTTTTCCTGCCGGAGAACCTTCCGGAGGTTGGCGGGCGGGGCGGAGGGTGTGCGGTCCTTTTGTGGCGACGAGGCGTCTTCCCGGTCGGCTTCCCAGCCGATTTCGTCCAGAAAACGCTGGTAATTGCCGTCAAAAAAGAAGACCCGGTCCCGGTCGAAGACGATCAACTTGTTGACCAGCGCATGAAGATACATTTCATTGTGGGTGACCAGGATTAACGCGCCGTTGTAGGCGTCCAGCGCTTCCAACAGTGAATCGCAGGCCTCCATATCCAGATGGTTGGTGGGCTCATCCAGGAGCAGCAGGTTACTGGGGGCCAGGAGTAATTTGCTCAACAGGACGCGGCTTTTTTCGCCCCCGGAGAGGACGGCAATCTTTTTGAGGGCCAGATCGCCGCTGAACATGAAGAGGCCGCTGATTTTGCGTGCCTGATCCAGAGTACAGGTGGGGGAAGTGGCCATCAGCTCCTCGAGAATGGTTTTCTGCGGATCCAGCCGCTCTACGTTGGTCTGGCCGTAATAACCGGTTTGGAGGGCGGGATGTCTGCTGATGGACCCTTTTATGGGTTTCAGTTCGCCGGCCAGCAGCCGCAAGAGGGTAGTCTTGCCCTTCCCGTTTTTACCGATGATCCCGATCCGGTCGTTTTTGCCAACGGTAAAACTGAGTTGATCGATTAAAAGCGGCCCGGCCGGTTGGTAGGCGAAGGAAAGGTCTTTGGCCTCCAGGATCAGCTTGCCCGGCATCGGGGCTTCGGGAAAGGTAAATTCCAATACTTCCGGTTTGGTGAGCTTCTCCAGACGTTCCTGCTTTTCCAGCATTTTGATGCGGGACTGGACCCGGCTGCTCAGAGTGGCTTTGTAGCGGAAGCGGTTGATAAAAGCTTCGATCTCTTTTCGTCTCTTCTCCTCGTTAATCCGGGTTTTCTCGTAGATCTCTTCTTCTTTGGCGATCTGCTCATAGAATTTCGCGGTGTTACCCGCCAGCTTGCGCAGTTTTTGGCGGTGGATTCCTAAAGTATGGGTGATTACCTGGTCCATGAGATGGCGATCGTGAGTGACCAGGATAAGTTCATTCGGCCACGCCTGCAAGAAACGGATGAGCCAGCGGATTGACGTAATATCCAAGTAGTTGGAAGGTTCGTCCAAAAGGAGGAGGTTGGGTTCGGCCACCAGGACCTTGGCCAAGTTGAGACGGACTTGCAAGCCACCGGAGAATTCTCCCGGGGGACGCTTAAAGTCTTCTTTGGTGAAGCCCAGACCGAGCAGGATCTTTTCCACCCGCCAACTCTCACCCTGTTGGGTAGGGGGAAGACCCAGGCAGGCTTCTTCGAGAAGAGTGGGGCGGGTAAAACTTAAATGCTGTTTGAGGTAACCGATGGTGTAGTGTTTGGGAAAGGAAATGGTGCCTTGATCCGGCTCCTCCTCCCCCGCCAGCAGGCGAAGCAGGGTGGTCTTGCCGTGACCGTTCCGGCCGACCAGACCGATCCGTTCGCCGGGGTTGATGCGGAAATTGGCACCGGTAAAAAGGACCTGCTCCCCGTAGGCTTTGGAAAGATTGACTGCTGTGATCAACGATATCACCTGAAGGGGTTAATTAATACTTTAAATCTATACGTTGGGGAACAAATAGTCAAGGGGTAGCAAATATTAGGGTTGTTGGTCCGATTTGGCGGAGAGATCGAACATTGACGGCCTTAGTTTCCTCTGTTATCATTAGTTTTGACGTAATTTTTTTTTAAGGTAGATTAATTCCATTCCGTACTCCGTTTCGATGGCGGGGGCAGTGAAGTTAAGGAGATAAAATGATGAAACGATTTTCTTTGCGCTCTCTACCTGTTATTTTAGTGATTGGTCTCATCTTATTGGTGTTGACCACTTCTTTGACCGGACAGGAGCCCAGCCGGGAGCAGGTTTTAACCCAGCTGGTGATGGGTTCCCTTACGGCCTGGCATTATGCTTCCCCTTCCGATATGAATCTTTGGTCGGCGCAAGCCTTTGACCTTTACCTGAAGGCGCTCGATTATAATAAACGCTTTTTTACGCAGTGGGATCTGAAAACATTAGAACCTTTCCGTACCAGGCTCGATGATGAGGTGCGCCGGGGGACTACGGAATTTTATAATCTTTCCTGGACCCTGCTGAGTAAACGCCTCCGGGAAATACAGGGTTATATTGATACGTTTTTGGCGGAACCCCTGGATTTTGAGGTCCAGGAGTATATTGAGCTTGATCCGAAGAAAAGAGATTATCCGAAGGATTCGGCCGCCCTCAAGGAATTATGGCGTAAACTGGTTAAAGCGCAGACTCTCAACGTCTATCTGGATCTCTTGTTGGCGGAGGAAAACGCCACGGAGACCTTGGCCGGAAAATTCCAGGCGATCAAAGGCCGGGCCCTCCAGCCGGAATTGGAGGAGCAAGCCCGGACGAAAGTGAAAAACGATCTGAACCGGGTTATTCGGCGGATTCTGGAGGAAAAAGCGGAAGACCGCTTTGCCCGGTACCTTAATGCGTTAACCCGCAGTTTTGATCCGCACAGTAACTACCTTGCCCCCAAGGCAAAGGCCGATTTCGACATCGAGATGAGCGGCACCTTGGAAGGGATTGGTGCCACCTTGCAGGAAGAGGGCGAATATATCAAAGTTGTCAGCATTGAACCGGGTGGGCCGTCCTGGCGGCAAGGGCAATTGAAGGCCGGTGATATTATCCTCAAAGTGGCCCAGGGGGATGAGGAACCGGTCGATTTGACCAACATGCCGGTGGATGAAGCGGTGCTGCTGATCCGGGGAAAAAAGGGGACCGAAGTAAGATTGACCGTCAAGAAGCCGGACGGGCAGATCGAGGTTATTTCGATCATCCGTGATGTGGTTAGCTTTGAAGGAAAGTACGCCCGGTCGACGGTGATCGAAACCGGGAAAGCCGGACCCAAGGTGGGATATATCGCAATTCCCTCGTTTTATCATGACTTTAATAACCCCAACGGCCGGACTTCCGCGGGCGATGTCCGGAAGGAACTGGAGCGTCTGAAGAAGGAAAATGTGGCCGGAATCATTCTTGACCTCCGGGACAACCTGGGGGGCGCCCTGGATGATGCGGTCAAGATGGCCGGGCTATTCATCGAATCCGGCCCCATTGTGCAGTCGAAGAACAAAAAAGGGGAGATTAGCGTCTTTTATGACCCGGACCCGGCCGTGGTGTATGAGGGGCCCTTGGTAGTGATGGTCAATACCATGAGTGCCTCGGCTTCGGAGATCCTGGCCGCCGCCTTGCAGGATTACGGCCGCGCCGTGATTGTGGGCAGCGCCCATACTTTCGGGAAAGGGACGGTTCAGGGCATGATCAGCCTTGACCACTTTCTGGATTATCTTTTCCCGCGGTACGCTTCGTTTAAACCCCTTGGTTCTTTGAAGTTTATGGAAGAAAAGTATTACCGGATTAACGGCGGGGCAACCCAGTTGGAAGGGGTGCAAGCGGATCTGGTCCTGCCCGACCCCTACGCTTACCTGGAGATTGGGGAGCGGTACCATGAGTATGCGCTGCCGTGGGATAAAGTCGCTCCGCTCTCCTACAAGCCTTGGGCTAGTGCCGCCTGGAATTTGGCGGAGTTGAAAGCCAACAGTGCCCGGCGGCTTGCCGACCATCCGGGCTTTGCCTTAGTACAAAAAAATATTGAGCAGGTCCGGAAACAACGGGAATCGACTTTACAACCTTTACAGCTGGCCGAGTTTATCGAACAGCAGCGAAAGGTGCAGCTGGAAGCCGAAAAATTGAACACGGCGCCGCAGCCGACAATCGGGGCGGGCTGGAACTTCATCGGCCAAAGAGCGCAAGACGAAGTTCACGCCGCCCGGGAAAAGGAATGGCTGGATCAGCTCCAGACCGATTTATACCTGGAAGAAGCGGTCCATGTGCTTTTGGATATCGTCAGGGCCGGCAGCCAAGCGGCGGCCGCCTAACCTGTGGGGTGTGGGTAGTACGCGGAGTAACTGTCTTTGTTAATACTGTCTCTCGACAATAAGGATTGGGCGCTGATAAAGCGCCCTTTTTGGTAGCCGTTTTCCCGAGCCGAACAAACCGGTGCCGCCGGTTTTCGGATATACTAAGCATGTGGCAGCCGGAACCAACCGGAAAGCGCCAGTTTCCGTTGACCGGCAGGAAAAAGCAGAGTAGAATAGAAAGGAATAGAAAGTTTGAAAGGATAATTTGGCAGGGGGAGATTGACCATGAGTACAACCGAAAACAATTCGCCAACTAATTTTATCAAAAATATTATTAACGAAGACCTAAAGCAAAACAAGAACGACGGGGAAGTGATCACGCGGTTTCCCCCTGAACCCAACGGTTATCTCCATATCGGACACGCAAAATCGATCTGCCTCAACTTCGGTTTGGCGGCGGAGTACAATGGCCGTTGCCACCTCCGTTTTGATGACACCAACCCCAGCAAGGAAGATATGGAGTATATTGAGTCGATCAAACGGGATGTACGCTGGCTCGGTTTTGACTGGGGCGAGCATCTTTATTACGCTTCCGACTACTTTGAGCAGCTTTACGAGTATGCTGAGCTCCTGATCAAAGCGGGTAAGGCTTATGTTTGTGATTTAAGCCCCGAGGAGATCCGGGCTTACCGGGGAACTCTGACCGAACCGGGGAAAAACAGCCCCTACCGGGACCGGACGGTCGAAGAAAACCTGGATCTTTTCCGCCGGATGCGGGCCGGGGAGTTCCCTGACGGTTCGCGGGTCTTGCGGGCCAAGATTGACATGGCCTCGCCCAACCTCAATATGCGGGACCCGGTGATCTACCGGATTTTACGGGTACCCCACCACCGGACCGGCGACCAATGGTGCATCTACCCGATGTACGATTTTGCCCACCCGCTCTCCGATGCGCTGGAAAAGATCACCCACTCCATCTGTACTTTGGAGTTTGAAGACCACCGTCCTTTATACGACTGGTTTATCGAGCAGCTCCCTGTTCCCCGTAAACCGCAGCAGATTGAGTTTGCGCGTCTAAACCTCACTTACACAATGATGAGTAAGCGCAAACTTTTGCAGCTGGTCGAACGGGGAATTGTCAGAGGCTGGGATGACCCGCGGATGCCGACCATTGCGGGACTGCGCCGCCGCGGTTATACGCCGGCTGCGATTCGGGATTTCTGCGAACGGATTGGGGTGGCCAAAAGCAACAGTACGGTGGATATTGCTTTGCTGGAACACTGTTTACGGGAAGATCTGAACAAACGGGCGCCCCGGGTAATGGCTGTCTTACGACCGCTCAAGGTCGTGCTCGAAAACTACCCCGAAGGCCAGGTGGAAGAGCTGGAGGCGGTGAATAACCCGGAAGATCCGGCAATGGGGGTCCGGAAGGTACCCTTCTCCAAAGTTCTGTATATTGAAGAAGATGATTTTATGGAAGATCCGCCCAAGAAATTTTACCGTTTGGCGCCGGGGCGGGAAGTCCGTTTGCGCTACGGTTACTTTATTAAATGTACCGGCGTTATTAAAGACGAGTCGGGTAAGGTTGTGGAACTCCGTTGCACCTACGATCCGGAGACCAAAGGAGGCTCCGCACCGGATGGAAGGAAAGTCAAAGCCACGCTCCACTGGGTCTCGGCCGCCCACGCCGTCCCGGCGGAGGTCCGGCTGTATGACCACCTTTTCACGGTGGAGGATCCGGGTGCGGCCGAGGATTGGGAGTCCTGCCTTAATCCCAATTCCCTTGAGGTTTTAACTTCGGCGATGGTCGAACCCTCGCTCCGCGACGCCAAACCGGAGGACCGTTTCCAGTTTGAACGGCTTGGCTACTTCTGTGTCGACCCCGATACGACCGCCGGGCGCTTGGTGTTTAACCGGACGGTTACGCTGCGTGATACCTGGGCGAAGATCCAACAAAAAAGCCAAGATCAAGACCAGGAATAGTAAAGGCCAGACTTCATCGACACGGTTCGATGAGCGGGGCGGGAACTATTTTTAAAGTATTTTTGGGGTATACGAGGCGAATAATAAAAACCGGCGCGGGGAAGAAGGTTCCCCGCGCCGGAAAAGATATCGGCGGTTGCCAAGGCCGCGTAAACGCGCAAAGCGTGGTAAAACGTGGGCTTAGCATAAGCCCAGAATAAGCAAGAAGAGGATTAGGAAGACGATTAACGTCAAGATTTGATCATGCCCGCCTCGAAAAGAACCCATTCTTTCTCCCTCCAAAACTGAATTTCGAGAAGTTATTGCCGGTGGTCACCCATACCGGTGCCAATAGTTTTGTCGAAGTGTGTCCTTTTAGTCTTATCATATGACCCGGGGCGGTAAGAAGGAACACGGCTTTTAGAATAAGATTAAAATTTCATGCATAAAAGGGAAGGAAAGCGGATATAATTTTAATGCAGCTGGATGAAAAGGCGCCAAAAGTCGGAGCATCCTGAAAAGGGTGAGTACTGCCCTTCGCCTGTGAGTGCCGGGATGCTGGCTTTTCATCAAATCCGGCTGCGGCAAAAAGATGACGAAAGTGCGCACCATGTCATCTTTTGAGGGGGGTTTGGTTACCCCCCTTTTTTATTTTTCTGGTCACCCCTTTTGTTTTTTACCTCCGTTCCAGGCTCAGCAGGTCGCGGATGACTTCGGCGGCGACGATCAGCCCGACCATGGCCGGCATGTAGGAGATCGTTCCCGGTGTTGCGCGCCGGCGGGGGCAGCAGCATGCTTCGGTGACCGCCTCCTTTGGGCAGGAAGGACAGCCGGTGTTCGCGGCGGGTGCCGCCGTAGTCCCTTCCGGGCTGTGGACCGGTGGTTCAGTGGAGAAGACCACTTTAACGCCGCTTGTAATGCCACGGTCACGGAGCCCCTTGCGGACCGCTTTGGCCAAAGGACAGGTATGGGTCTGGCTGATATCGGCGACCTTAAGTGCCAAAGGATCCAATTTATTCCCGGCTCCCATTGCGGAGATCACGGGGATTTCCCGTTCCCGTGCATACTGGATGAGGGCGATTTTGGCCGTGACTGTATCAATGGCATCAACGATATAACTGAGGTCGCCGTGCAGGACAGAAGGGAGATTTTCCTTCCCGACAAAGATCTGCCAGGGAACGACGATAACCTCCGGATTAATCGCTTTAACGCGTTCGGCCATCACCTCGACTTTGGGCCGGCCGTAATTTCCGGTTAAAGCGTGAATCTGGCGGTTGGTATTAGAAAGCTCAACTTGATCGTGGTCGACCAACACCAACCAGCCGACTCCTGCCCGGGCCAGGGCTTCCACCACAAAAGAACCAACCCCGCCGACCCCGACCACCGCGACTCGCGCCTGCTGCAGGGTGCTTAAACCGGCGGTGCCGATTAACTTCTCCATCCGACTAAAACGCATTTGGGTTTCTTTCTCCAGCATGACAAGACCTCCATTACGCAATTTCAAGTTTTCCCTAAATCCAATCAATTTTTTGTTCGATGTATTATATTGGGCAAAAGGCTCCCCGCTTTATTTTTCCCGCTGAGGGGTATCACTTCCTGCTTTGGGCTTTTTCCCAGAAATACTTGCAGGATATTAGGTGGGTAAAAAGAATATAAACCGAACGGAGTTATAACTTGAATTTGTTTTAATATACTTTGATCATGTGGATTTACCGCGCGGAGAGTTATGAGGAGAAAATTGATTTTAGGAGCGTTTATGGATGAAAATTCGAATCCAAAAAGCCGTCCTTGTCGTCTTATTCCTTCTTGCCGTCGGGCTGCAGGTTACCGCCAATGATCCGTTTCTTCCTTTATCGGCAATACGACCGGGGATGATTGGTTACGGATTAACTGTTTTTGCCGGAACAAAGGTGGAAGCATTTCCTGTGGAAATCGTTGGCATTATGGAGGGAAGCGGTTCCGTCGCCCACCTGATCCTGATTAAATTTACCGGTGCGCATACTTTGGCGGCGGGAATGAGTGGAAGCCCGGTTTTTATTGGGGATAAACTGATCGGCGCCATTGGTTATGGGTTTCAAAACAGCGATCACCGCTATGCCATGGTAACGCCGATTGAAGAGATGCTAACTTTGTGGTCAAGAAAAGAGGCGGAGACCTTCAATTTTATTGAGGGTGGGTTGGCCGGGTTTGACGGCGTAATCTTTGGGGAAGCACCGGCCAACGGAAATTGGCTCCGGGCGTCTCCGGTGGCGGCCCCTTTGTTTCTTTCCGGCTATGGCCCCCGGGCCCGCCAATACCTGGTCAATGCCCTCGCAAAACAAGGAGTCTTTACGTTGCAACAGGGAGGGGGATGGACTCTCCCCACTTTTCTTCCGTTGACGGCGGCGGGAACAGAGACGGATCCGCCGGCGGCAAACCCGCCGTTCCAACCGGGAAGCGCCCTCACCATCTCGCTGGTGGAGGGTGATTATAAGGTTACGGCACTGGGGACTTTAACCTGGTTGGATGGGCAAAAATTCCTCGGTTTTGGTCACCCTTTTTTAAACCGCGGGAAGGTAGATTTCGGGGTGGGCGGGGCCGAGATTTTGAGTGTTATTGACAACCAAGACCTTCCTTTCAAGATCGGGGTGGCTTTCCCCTGCCGCGGGCGGATCACCCAGGACCGGGGGGCGGGCGTGGCCGGCGAGCTGGGGGTTTTGCCCAAGATGGTGAAAGTGACCACCGAAGTGACCGATGAAGAATCGGGTCTGGTCCGCAACTATGCTTTTGCCGTGGTCAACGAGGAAAATCTCCTTCCCAACTTAGTGCTGGCCGGAGTGATCGATACGATCGACCGGACGCTGGACCGGATTGGTTCCGGGACCGCCAATGTCTACTTTGAGCTGGAGGGGGATAATTTTGACCGCTTTCAACGGGAAAATTTATTCTGCGGACCCGATGTGGCCGCGGTGGCTGTTCAGGAACTAGGGGAGCTCCTCCGGGTGCTCACGGGTAACGAATTTGTCCATCCGGGACTGACCAATGTTAAAGTGCAGGTAAAAATTAATCCCCAGTTGTTGCAGGCGAAAATTGTCAAGGTTGAACTGCCCAAAAAGGAGTTTGCGCCGGGTGAAAAAGTCACCCTCACCGTTCACCTCCTTCCCTACCGGGGGGAAGTGGTTGAAACGCCCTTCGAGGTTGAACTGCCATCCACTCCAGGTAAATGGGTATTGATGGTATATGGTAATGAGTATGACTATGTCTCTGGGGAACAAGAGGGTACCGAGGAAGAATTGTACAGCATGGACCTATACCAATCCAGTACTAGCCTGGAGGAGCGCTTGGCGGATTACCGGACGAGAATTCAGAACAATCAGTTGGTAGTAGAATTTTTGCCGGCCGCAGGGTTGGAAGGACCGGAATTATCAGAAACACCCGAAGAAGAGGCGGAGAAGGTCGGGGAGGAAACAGAGGAGGAGGGTTCGACCCGCGACTATCAAACCATCGATACTCCCTATTTCATCAGAGGCCAAGAGCAGATTAACATTGAAGTATTACCGGCCACCGGGAAAGAAGCCCCGGTGTGGTTAAAGTATGAGCCCACGAGCAGTATCGATGTTACAGAGTTGTAGGTTGTAGATGGTTTTTAAAAAAAGACGGGAACAGGATTTTGTAATGGTTCGTTTCTATATAATGCAGTTAATTACGAGTTGATTTTCCATTCCTAACCGGATTTGGATAGTGTTAAACGCCTGAGAACGACAGAAGGGAAGAAGGAGGGAACAGGGTTTGCGGTTGAGAACAGGGAAAATCCGGTTCCTTTATGCCTTCTTTCTCCTTTTCTTTGGTGTTGTTTTCATTTGGGGGGTAAAGGTTTTTCCCTCCACCGCACTGGCGGGGCGGATCAAACATGTGGTGGAGAACGAGATGTCCCGTTTTCTCTCTGCGGAGGTACAGATCAAGGAGGTTGGTCTTTTCTTTTTCTCCCCGGAGTTAAGGGAGGTAGAGATCAGGACCGCCGGGGGGAAACCGGTTTTAACGGCGGCGAAAATCCGCGTCGGGTTGGACTGGTTCAAACTGGTGACTACCCGGTCCTTCAATAAAGGTCTGCGGAATCTTGATCTAATGACCACGACGGTCTGGTTATGGGAGACCCTCAACCTTTTCCGTTTCGATTCCAGCGGCGGCGGGGGCGGTGTTTTACCGATTACGATTGGTCTTTATGATTGCCGTCTGATCATGGAAGAACCAGGCCGGAAATGGGATTGGGGAAATTTTGCGCAGTTGAGCGGCTATGTTGACCTGCGTGGTTTTCCCCAGATCCGGGCCACCGCCGAAGGGAAAAGTACACTTGACCCGGAGGCGGCGGCGGTGGTGGAACTGGCCTATGCCGTTCAACGTAAACAAGGAAAGCTGAAGATAAAGGCGGAGGCAGCTTCCGCACCGTTATGGGGGGAGAAGATCTTCCGCCTTCTCAGGTACGACCGAGAGTGTAGAGTGGTGGCGGGGAAAGTCAGTTCCGAGGTGGCGCTCCTACTCCAAAACGGAATGGTAAGATTGGACGAGGCCCAGATGGCTTTCGCCGATTCCCGGTGGGAGTTGACGGCACTGCCATATCCCCTCGAAGACCTGAACGCGGAACTGGCGGTCTCGTCCACCGGAATTTCAGTGCAAAATTTTAAGGGAAAGTATCATGACGGCCGGATTAGTCTTAAAGGAAACCTGGAGACCACTTCCCTTGATCTTGATGTGAATCTGTATGCGACCGGCTTGGATCCAGCGGATTGGGCCACTGTGATTCCCCAGTTGAAAACGGTGGGACTGGCCGGACTGGTCGATTTGAACCTGCAAATTGGCGGTAAACTCAACGCCCCGGAACTGACGGGGGAAGTACGCATGACGGACGGCCGGTTGGCGATTGCCGGATCCTCCGCTGCCCTGGACGAGCTGCGGTTGCTGGCGCGGCTCGCCGGTGATGAGTTTCATCTTTCTTATCTGCAGGGGCGGATCGGCGGGGCTCCCTTCTTCCTGCACGGACGGGTCTTTAATTTTTCCGATCCGGCTTTGGATTTAAAAGGCGAAATCAAAGATTTTCCCCTCGATATCCTTGCTTTTGAGGAGTTTCCGCTGACGGGAGGCGGTGTTGACGCCACGTTTCAGGTGCGTGGCCGGCTGGCCGCACCGGAGATCAAAGGCGACCTTACCGGCCGCCACCTGCAGGTGGCGGGCACGAGCGTGCCATCTTTAAAGTTGAGTGGGGTCTACCATTGGGCGAAGGATCACCTGCAGATTAACCGGTTAACGGTGCAGGCTTTAGGTGGACAAGCGGTGATCCGCGGCGAGCTGGCACAATTGACCAGCGCGCCCATTCTGCAGTTGGACGTGCAGGCGCAACAGGTTGCCTTGCACCAACTCCCGTCGTCGTTATGGGGAGAGAAGATTCCTGCGTTGACCGGGACGGCCGATCTCGACTTGATTCTAAACGGGCAACTTTCCAGGTTGGTCGGTGAGGCGGAATTGGTGGTTACAGCCGGTAGCGTGGACCGTTTTAGTTATGATCAGCTTCAACTCGTGCTGCGGAGCGACGGGGACCGGCTGGTGGTGCGGGCGGTCCTTAAGGAAAACGACGGTAACCTAATTGCGACCGGTTCCCTTCAGGCCGACACCGGTGATTTCCGGGGAGACCTTCTCCTGCACGGGTTCAAACCGGATGACCGGTTATTGCCCCACCCCTTTGCCGTTTTCAACGGTGATATTAATGGGTTGTTACAGGTGGAAGGGAATTGGACGGACGGCCGGCGGATCCAAGGCGAAGGCTGGCTGGAAATCTATGATTTGACCTATAACGGGCAGGAACTTGGTGTTTTGAAGCTCAAGGGGAAGGCGGAAAACGGCCGGCTGAGCCTGAGCGATTCCTTTCTGCTAACGCCGGCCGGTGAAATCAAGCTCACCGGATTGGTGGAGTGGCAAGACCAGCCTTTCTATGCTTTGGATGCCAACGGCGAAGACCTGTCCCTTGAAGATCTTGGTTCCCTTTTTCCGGATTTTTCCCTTGCCACCTTGGCGGGGTTGACCGATTTGCGGCTCAAGATCACCGGTTGGGAAGACCCGCTGATCTCCGGTGAAGTGACCAGTGCATGGCTGGGGCTCAATGGTTATTATTTCGGAGATGGTGCGGTTGCTTTCCGTTGGCAGGAGGGGGAGCTCTCTCTTGACCGTCTCCTGTTAGGTTCGGCGGCGGTGGGGCTGCAGGGGCAAGGGAAGATCGGTGCCGACCGGCAACTGGACCTTGATGTGGCGGTGCGGAACTTCCCCCTCGTCGCGCTGGATAAGCTTTTCGGGGACTATTTACAAAACCCGGAGCTCCTAAAGAAAATATCCGGTACACTGACTGGACAGGGGAAATTACAGGGGACGATCGAAGAACCGGTCTTTGCGGGAGAGTTGAGTGTAACCAAACCGGTCTTTGCCGGGTTTGCCCTGGACTGGCTCGGGGGTGAACTCTCTTGGTTCGACCGGAGGCTCTCCTGCGAGCGCTTACGGTTACGGCGGGGCGAAGAGGAGGTAACCGTTTACGGTCAGGTTGATTGGACAAATGGAGCACCATATCTGGATCTGGGTTTAAAAATGGAAAAGGCCGGGTTGGCCGATCTGTTGCTCGTGGTGGGGCGCGCGCCCAACCTTCGGCTTGATGCTGACTTGACGGGTTATTTACGCCTCTTTGGTCCGTTGGCTCAGCCCCAAATCCGTCTGATTACTCAGATTGAAAACGGGGAGCTTAATGGTTATACTCCATTAAGTGGCGAGCTTGACTTACAGATCCATGATTCAAAGGTAACGGTCAACCGTTTATTGCTTGATGACGGCAGTGGGGAGTTGTTTGCTTCGATTGTTTACACCCCCGGTGTCCAACTGGATATTAACGCCCGGACCAAAGATTTTTCGCTTAAACCATTGGTTGCGCTAACCGGGCGGGCCGATCTGCCGACGGAGGGCCGTTTTGACCTGGAAATGATGGTTACAACCACGGATGACGGAATGCAAGGGGAGTTTGAGGCATTCCTGCAGGATATCGTCTGGGGAAGTATCGCCGTTAATTCGTTGGGGCTTTGTGGCCGGATCAATGATGACCTGGTGTTTCTGGAAGCACAGGATTTAGGGACCCAACGCCTCTCGATTCAGGGAAGTATTCCATTGAACCCGGAGTGGTTTGGCGGTTTACAGTTACCGACGGCCTGGCCACACCGGTATAGCCAGATCGACCTCGGGCTTTCTGCGGAGAAAATGGAAGCCAGCGTCCTGAATACGTTCTTTACGGGAACAAAGTTCACCGGAGGGACGATCGACGGTTTGATTTCGTTGAACGGGACATGGCGAAAACCCTATTTGGTAGGGCAAATAGAGATTACCGGCGGGCGGGGAACGATTGCCGGTTTATCTCAGGAACTAAAGGATCTCAATGGACTCCTTTCCTTTTCCAGCCGCGGGTTGGAGCTGAGGGGGTTGAGCAACCGCGAAGGAAGTTACCTGGAAGGACGGTTGGGCCGTGGGCGCTTCCGTTTGGGAGGAAGGGTGATGATGGATGGTCTGCGGCTGGAGGGCTTCGCCCTACGCTTGAACGGCGATAATCTTCTCTTATCCCCGTCTTTCTTTGACGGGTTGGTCGGCGGAGAACTGACGCTCGCCGGGCCTGCCACCCAACCGACCTTACAAGGGAAGGTGGCGATCCGGAAAGCCCGGATTGAACTTCCGGAGGCTAAGGGCAACACGGTTCCCTTTGATCTGAACTTGGATCTTCAATGTGAAGCCCTGAACGATGTTTATTTCCGGATGTACGGCATGGCTTATGTTCCCTTCAACGGCCGTCTGCACGTCGGTGGTACGCTCCGGAAACCGGAGTTAAACGGGGAGCTTGTTTCAAACCGTGGTTGGGTGAATGTGCTGGGCGATACGTTCCGGATCAAAAGCTTGCGGGCGGAATTCCGTCCGGATTATAAGCTCTATCCCTATTTGGAGTTGGAAGCCACCCGTTTTCTCGCCGGGACGGAAATCTCGCTGAGTACGGCGGGGTGGTCCGGGGATTTGGATAGTTTAGTGATTAACCCCAGTTCCAATCCGCCCATGAGCAGGGAAGAAATATTGAAGCTCCTGAATTGGCCGGAAAAGATTGAGGATGGATCCCTTACTTTCGCCAATCTGTTTCAGGAGAATATCAATATGGTCGGGGACTTTTTTATCGGGCGCGTCCTGGATGAGTTCCGAAGCATTATGCCCATTGATTTCCTCACTTTGGAGCAGGACCGGCAGGAAGGGACCTTCTGGATGAATATGGGTAAGTCTATTAGTGAAGATTTATACCTCTCGTACAGCAGAAACCTGACCTCACTGGATGAACAGGTTTGGAATCTAGAATGGAAGATTGTTCCCAACTTTTCCTTACTTGGGGATTACTCCGCCGCGGAGGGGTTACGGTGGCAATTCCAGTATAATTTACGTTTTTAATGTATAGTTCGTTATTTTCGCCAAATTTACCGGAAATCTTTATCCGAAGCAAGAAGGGAAAGATGTGTCCAATCACGAAACTTTTAGTGATTAGTGCTCCTCAGATTGCTTCCAAACTGCTTCTCTAGTTGAGCTTTTTCTGCTGTTAGCGGCGGGAGGCCTACGGGCGGAGAAGAGACTCTGTCCTTTGCTGTTTTCGACGGCGGAAGAAGCGATAGTCCAAACAAAAAGGAGGCCAATTCGGTGACGAGGATCTTAAAAATCCCGGTACTACTTGGTGTTGTGCTTTTTATGTTTATGATGTGGAGCGGACCGGCGCTGGCGGTAGGAGAGCTTGTTCTATCGGTCGAGATCTCCGGTAACAAACAGGTAAAAGAGGAACAGATCCTCCAGGCGGTAACCAATATACGCTTGGGCGAAGCCCTTGACCGGCAAGCGGTGGTCAAGGATCAGCAAGCGATCATGGATCTTGGTTATTTCGCCATGGTGGAACCCTACGCCGAAGAATTTCTCGGCGGGATTAAAGTGGTCTTCCGCGTGGTGGAAAATCCGCAGATTACCCGTTATGAAATTAAAGGTTTGGAACGGATTACACCCGAAGAGGTACTTCCGTTTTTCCGCCAAAAACCAGGAGATGTTTTCAACTACGTAACGATGCTGAACGACCTGGTGATGGCGCAACAGTATTTCAATGAGGAGCGCGGACTGCTCATCCCGCCCTTTAGCGGTAGCGCCGGTGAGATCAGTGAGTTAATGCAGATCGATGAGGAAGGGGTAGTCCATCTTCATCTTACCGAGGCCCGCTTAGGCCGCATCCGCTACCAGGGGTTGGAGAGAACGAAAGAGTTTGTCGTGGCGCGGGAGATGACGCTGAAAGAAGGAGACATCCTGGACCTTAACGTTTTACGGGAAGATACGCAGCAACTGGCCAGACTCCAATTGTTCTCCGATATTTCTCCCCGGCTGCAACCAACCACTGAACCGGGGGTGATGGATCTGATCATGGAGTTCAAGGAGGGTGAGAACCGCATTTTTAACATGGGTATCTCTTATACTCCGGTGGACAATACGCTCCTGGGGAGCTTTGGGATCACAGATCCGAACCTCATGGGCCTTGGCCAGAAGCTCTCGTTTAACATGGAGTTCAACCCGAACAATGTTTTTAATTTTAATTTTGAGTTCCAGGAACCCTGGTTGGATGCAAAACAGACTTCTTTGGGGCTCAAGCTCTATTCCAACCACACGCTTTCCTTGTCCTCGCGGAACTTGGATGGTGGTGTTTTCTCCGGTAAAGATGGGCGGTTCGATAACAAGTACACCTACAATTACAATGAAAAGAAGACCGGCCTCAACCTGACGCTGGGCCGGCCGTTGAACCGCCACTTACGGTTGAGCACATCCTTCCGGATGGAACGGGTGACGATAGACCCGCAGGAGTGGGTGGCCGACCGGAACAACCAGTATGAATATGAAAATGCCGAAGGCAACAAACAGACCATCGAAAAAGAGGATGATTACCCTACTCTCCCCTTAAAGCAAGAATACTGGGATAATAGTCTGGGCCTCGGGTTGAATTACAACCGTTTGGTTTATACCGGCGCCTATACCACCGATGGTTACCACGCAAGTTTAGGTCTTAACCTTCACGGCGGTATTTTTGGCGGCGAATACGATTATCAGCGCCTCTACGGGGAATTTAAACAGTTCTATTCACCCTTGGCCCACACCACCCTTGGTTACCGGGTGATGGGCAGCAAGATCCTGGGGCAAACACCCGACTCTTCCAAGCTGTATCTTGGTGGCGAATTATCTCTTCGTGGTTACGACGTCAGACATGTCTCCGGGGACCAACAGGTTCTGGCCAATTTCGAGCTAAGACAACGGATTCCCAATGCGGAAAACCTGGAAGCCGTCCTCTTTTACGATGTCGGGACGGTCGATTTTGAAAAGTATTATCACAGCTATGGGGTGGGATTCCGTTATAACATTCCCTTATTGGGGCAACTCCGGTTTGACTTTGGCTGGACGCCGGAGAGCGGTAAACCCAAGTTTAACTTTTTCTTCGGAGAGATGTTCTAGGTGGGGAGAAATCAGAATAAAAGGAGAGGTTTAAGATGAAATTGAAGGTTGCAAAGAAACTGGTCCCCATGGTGTTGTTGATTGGGATAGTCTTCGCCATCACCGGGCTCGTTGCCGCCAAAGGCGGATCAACGGTTGGGTATATTGATATGCAGCGATTACAGAACGAACTGTCGCTGTTTCAGGATTTGCAGGAACTGTTGCAACAAAAAAATGCTGAGTTTAACAGCTTTGGAGCATATCTCCAAACGCAACAAAAGAACGAGTTGAATGCCCTGGAAAAGCAGAAGGAAGCGGAGCTGAAAGGGAAATCGGAAGCGGAACGGAAAGAGATTGAGGCCAAATACCAAGAACAGGCGCGCAAGGTCATTAAAAGCTATCAGCAAAAGCTAGAGGCAGAAAATGCGCGGTTGTCCAGTGAAGTGCAAGCCAAACATGAAGAAATTATCGCCAAAATCGAAGCGACTCTGGAGGAGATCGCCAAAAAAGAAGGTTATGCGATTATTCTGGAAAAAAGCGTCGTTTACTATGGGGGCGTGGATTTAACTGAGCAAGTGATCGCGGCTTTGCAGAAGTAACAGCAAAGGAGATTATCAACCGGCATGATCCTTCAAGACGACGGTGAACAGGAGCATGAATAAGAACACTACTTTGCTTCGGCGAAAACTCTTTGTATTGATCCTCGCCGTCTTTATTGGGGTCGGGTGTTGGTTTTATTATCGCTCTTCCCAGGTGGTAGCCCCGGAAACGGAGATTATTCTCTTGCCGGAACTGAAATGGGGGTCTTATCGCCAGATTACGCAGGCAATACAAGATCTGCCCCGCAAGTTGCAGTGGCGGTTGGAACGGCCGGGCCAAGAAGCCGGTGTTTTTTCTCCAGCGGGAGATGGGCTTGGGGAAGAGAGGGGGCAAGCGGTTTTACGTTTAGAGCTAGCCCAAAGGGAAGCGCTGCTTGCGGAGGAGCTTCAGCTCCGGCGTCGGCTGCTCACGATGAAGATCGACCGTTTGGTTCACCAGAAAAGAAACCAAGATGAGTACCTGATTAAACAGGCCCTGGAGGAAAAACGGCAGGAACAAGCTGCTGAACTAGCTGATTTTCGTCGGCAAAAAGAGAAAGAATATTCATCGAAGTTGGCGACTTTGCATTTTAAAATGGCAATGCCCGATTTATCTCCGGAAGCAAAGTCCAGCTTAGCTGCGGAGGTTGCCGCGCTCCAAGCGGAGCTAAGGGCGGAAGTTCAGCAAAAAGAGGCGTCTTTGGCGGCGGCATTGGCGGACTATGCGGTGGCGCAACAAGAAGCGTCTGCGCGCGAGCTGGAAAGATACCGCCGAAGATTGGAGGCGGAGAGCGAGCAGGAGTACCAACGGGAAAAAAAAGAACTGGAAGCGGAATTTTGGGCCTGGGTTCGGGAAAACGATGGGGTCGAGCGGTTTTTAGCGGAGAATTTGGAATAAAGGAGGAGATGTGTAATGGCGACTTTAGAAGAACTGGCGTCGCTGGTGAAAGGAAAAGTGGTCGGCGATGGAAAGCTTGAGTTGACCGGGGTTTCCGGATTGGATACAGCCCAACCGGGCGAGATCTCGTTGATTGCTTCAGCGAAGGCGCTCCCTGCCGCCCGGGAGAGTAAAGCGTCGGCCTTTATTTTCCCTTCGAATTTAAGAGAGTTTAATTTTCAAGGCATTGAGATAGATAATCCCCGAATGGCTTTTGCCCAAATTTTGTGGTATTTCTATCCGAAAAAGAAATACGCGGAGGGAATTCACCCTTCGGCCGTGATCGGCGAAGGGTTTCAGCATGGTCCCGGCTGTCACATCGGCCCGTTGGTCTTTATCGGTGACCGTGTAAAGCTGGGCAAGGGAGTCGTGATCCATCCGGGCGTCGTGATCCAGGACGATGTGGAGATTGGTGATGATTCGGAGATCCGGCCCAATGTGGTCTTATGCCACGGGACGAAGATTGGCAACCGTGTACTTATTCACCCGGGGGCCGTTATCGGCGGCGACGGGTTTGGGTTTGAAAAGACCAGTGACGGAAGACACTTAAAAGTGCCGCAAGTGGGCTGCGTGGTCATCGAAGATGATGTGGAGATCGGGTCGAATGTCACGATTGACCGGGCGACAACCGGTCAGACCTTGATTGGCGCGGGGACCAAGATCGACAACCTGGTTCAGATCGGTCATAATGTTAAAGTTGGCAAGGATTGTATTATGGTCGCGATGACCGGAGTTGCCGGGAGCACGAAGATCGGCGACCGGGTGACTCTGGCCGGGCAATCGGGGATTAACGGCCATATTACCATCGGCGATGATACGGTAGTTTTTGTCCGGGGGATGGTGATCAGCAGTCTTCCGCCGAACTCAATCGTTTCCGGCCAACCAGCCCGTCCCCACGGCGAGGATATGCGGATTCAGGCGGCAGCCGGTAAACTGCCGGAACTGCTCAAGACCATCCGGCAACTGGAAAAAAGAGTTGCCGAGTTGGAAGGCAAACTCAACTAAGAAACAAGTGTCGTGTTTTTGAAACCCGGGCGGTTTTGTGCGTTTAACGTAGAAACCTTAACGGGTTTTCTGCTTAAAGGGGTTCTGAGGTGATGAGAATTATCCACCGTTATTTACTCCGTGAGTACCTTACCAATTATCTTTTTTGCAGTGCTGGTTTTTTGGTTCTCCTGATCGGCAATTTTATCTTTGAGATCTCAGATTTTCTGGTGGATAAAAGGGCTTCTCTCGCGATCATCTGCTTACTTGTTTATTACCAGATCCCCTATTTACTTATGGATGTCTTCCCGGCGGCGGTTCTGTTCGGGGTGTTTTTGGGTTTGGGACGGTTGACGCGGGAGCGGGAGTTGGATGTGATCAGGACCGCCGGGTGGAGTTTTCCGGCGCTAACGGCACCGCTTTTATTGGTTACATTGTTCCTTTGTATAGGAGCGTTTTATTTTAACGACCTGGTGGTTCCGGCGGCAAATTTCCGTTACGAACAGGAAATAAGGAAACTGATCCATAAGGACTTTATCCCCTTTATCCAGGAGAATGTGGTTTTTAAGGGTCCTGATGACCGGTTTTTTTATTTACGCCGCGTAAACGAAGGGAACCGAACCGTTGAGGGGGTTATGATTTACCAAAACAACGGTCGTTTCCCGCGCCTGATCACAGCAGCTTCGGGGTGGATTGAAGAACAGTTTTGGCACTTGAAAAAGGGTAACTATTACGAACTGGACGCGGAGGGGAATATTACCACCGTAACCTCCTTTGAGGAACTGGTGGAAGATGTGGGCGAAGACCTCAGTATTTTCCTGGGGCAAGGTAAAGGGGTGGATGAGATGAGCCGTGCCGAGCTGAAACAGTACATGGAGCTCTATGCCAAAAGCGGCCTCGACATAAGCTCCTTTGCGGTGAACTATCACCTTAAAGTGGCGTTACCCTTTGCCGGCTTAATCCTGGCTTTTCTCGGTTTGCCTTTTGCCACCATGTTTCCAAAGAGTGGGCGCGCGATCGGGCTTGCCGTGAGTATGTTGCTGATTATGGTCTATTTTTTCACCACGGTTCTCTTCCGGGAGTTAGGGGTCTCCGGTTTGGTCTCCCCGTTTTGGGCGGCGTGGTTGCCCAATGTTTTCTTCCTTGCCTTGGGGATCGGTTTGTTGTTTCGCGTGATTAAATAGGGTGAAGGGATGGTCGGGTAAAGTTTTGCAACATAAAACCTGGATTCTGGTGCTCTTGCTCTTCACCGGTGGGATGGTGTTTGCCCCTGCTATCCTGGCCGACCAGGGTGTTTTGGTCGCCGATGAACTGTATGCGGACTACGAAAACAAGCAACTGGTGGCCCGGGGGAATGTGGTATTTACATACCGGGATTATAAGGTACGGGGTGAAGAGTTCTATATTGACTTGGAGAATGAACGGTTGACCGTTCCCGGCTGGGTTGAGGTGGAAACGGAAGAACGGACGGTTCAGGGGAGAAACTTGTCCTTCTTCTTGCCTGATGAACAAGGTACGCTTGAGGATTTTCTCCTCTTGGGTGAGGCGGAGGAGACCGGCGAACCGATCGTGATCAAAGGGGAGAAGGGTGAGATCAGGGGGGAAGATCTGTTCTGCACCAATTCCTCCTTTTCCGGTTGTGACGCGGAAGAACCCCATTACCATCTTACCGCAAAACGGATGGTATATTATCCGGAAGACCGGATCGAATTTTATTCCGCTTCCTACTGGGAAGGGAAGTTGAAATTACCCGCCATTCCCAAACTGGTGGTCTCCCTGCAGGAGGGGGCGGATGATTTCGATGAATCGGTCTTTGGCTACAACGCGGCGGATGGTTTCTTCCTAAAAATGGTCTACCGTTATAGTTTATCCGGTGATCACCAGGGAAAGTTACTTTTTGATTTGATTCAATGGAAGGGGATCGGGCAAGGGATTAAACACTGGTTTCCGGTGGGGGCGAACCGTGAGTTCTCGGTCAGCTTTTATCATTTGGACAACATGTACTTTGAGCATGATGATTACCAGGTGCAAGCGGCATGGCAAGAGAAGAAAGGGAACCTCAACTACGACCTGGGCGGGAAATATTATGATCTTGGCTACCCCGAGTACGGGCTGCGCGGGAACTTCAATTACCGGTCCAACCAATGGTCGGCCAGTTTTCAGGGGGAGACCGGGCAGTCCGGTATGAATCCCCAGTTTTATCTATACCCGTTCCGTATCAGTATTAATTGGCGGCCCGGCCCCCGCACCCGACTGACCTACCGGAATAACCTCTATTACCGGGAGGATCTGACGACCGCAGAGGTGATTACGAAGAAATACCAAAACAACTTGGAGTTTGCGCAAACGTGGGATCTTTTCTCCCTCAGTGGGTTTCAGTTTACCGCCCGGGTAAAACAGGATTACAATTATAGCGACCGTTACCAAAGACAATTTTATCACGATTTACCGGCTCTTTCTTTCCAAACGCCCGCCATTAATCTGGGTTGGCCCGGTTATTACCAGGGAAATGTTGATTTTCTCCGGTTGGTTGAGATCAAGGGAGAGGCCGAAAAGGTCGGGACCCGGACTGATCTTCAGCTGACGCGCCGCTCGTTGGGGCGGAGCCTGTGGCAGCAGGGGGGATTCACCCTTGATCTGTTAAATACCAACCATTATCAGTGGTACCAGGTGGCGGGAGAAACATTTCGACGCGGTGCTATTTCACTTGGCTTAACTGGTACGCAGCGGTTTGGACCCAGTCTTACTTGGACCAACACTTTTAGTTGGGTTGAAGCCCAGGGTGATGCACCTACCGACGAGTTCCCGCGTTTGGTAACTTCCTCCCATCTCTTTACGTCCGGGGGTCATCTCTCCAGTTCCTGGCGGTACAATACGCAGCTGGTCAGTGCGAGCCTTTCGGGTGGTTACAACTTCAGCCGGGCCTACCATCCATGGTATCCGGTGCAAGGTACGCTCACGGTAACCCCTATGCCCAATAGCAGCATTCGTCTGAATGCTACTTATAACCCCAACACCGAGGAGTATACTTATCTGTATCTTACGGCGCGGGGGGCACATACCTCGGAACAAGGGAGTAGTTTTTATTTAGAAGCGGATTACGATTTTCTGGAACAGCGGTGGGAGACATTGGAAGTGGAAGCGGAGCTCAAAAACCAGCATACTGCGGCGCTCCAAAGTGATCTTAGCCTGCGGTACAGTTTTTTCGGGGACGGTCTCGAACGGGCCCGGTTGGGACTGACCTATGACTGGCACTGCCGGGAATTGTTCTTTGGGTATGATTTTATCAGGCAAGAGTATATCGTACAGCTCCATTATAAAATCTTCAAAGAGGCAGGTTTTGGGTATGGCTCCGGAGAACAAGGTTTTATGTGGACAGGAGCCGAGCAGTGGGGAGCGGGCAATGAGTTCTGGTAAACAAAGATGGCGGCTGTTCCTTACGATCCTTTGCGGGCTTGGGGTCGGGGTTCTCCTTTATATGAGTTGGCGTCCGGAGATACCCCTTGATCCCCGCCAGAAACCGCTGAACGAGCGTGGGGTGGCCTTATTTAACAGTCGATATGAGGGGTGGGAAGGGGCAAAACGGATTTGGACCCTGGAGGCCGCGGAGATTTTTCGGACAACCGACGGAAAAACGGTTAACTTCCGCGGGATTGAGAACATCCGTTTGTACCAGGAAGATGACCGCATTCTTGCCATCAAGGCCGATACCGGGCGGCTGGATCTGAAACAAAACGTCTTAACCCTCACTGGAGTGCAGGGAGAGATTAACGGGGGACGGTTGCATACCGTTGGGTTAAAAGTGGATTTGGAACGCAAGGAGATCGCGTCCACCCATCCGCTCTCCTTTGCGAAGGAAGGATTGGAATTGCAGGCCAACCGGATGGAAGGGAACTTTGAAACCGAGGAATATCTTTTCTCCGGTGATTTGGAGGTCGTGCAGGGGAAGCACCGGTCGCGGGGGCAAGTTTTCACCTATTATGCCAAGGAAGACCGGTTTGAACTTAAAGGCGATGTGGAGGTTGAACTGGAATTATGAGCAGCCGCAGGTTATATATGATCACCGGCTTTCTGGTGTTGATGGTGGTGACCGGTGCCAACCGGGTGGTTATGGCGGCGGAGAAAGGATTCTTTAAAGGAATTGACCGGTTTTATGGTGATACCGATGGAAAGCATTTGTTTATGGAAGGCACCGATCTTGAGTATTTTCAAGGCAAAACCCACTTGCGTTTTAAAGCGGCGGAGGTTCGGGAATTGAGCGATGGTTCGCGGGAGATCATCTTCCGGAACGAGGTTTTATTGATTCATGAAGATTTAAAGGTGACCGGGGATCAGTTCTGTTATAATACAGCGGCGGAGAGCGGGACCTTTACCGGAGATGTTGTTTTGGTGCGGGAAGAAAGCCGCGACGAAAAAGGGGAAGTGGTGAAAGAAGGGATTCGCCTGGTTTGTGGCAGTCTGTATTTGGAGACGAAAGAGAAGGCCTTTATCGCCAGGGAAGCGCCCCGGATTGAACACACTGACTTTACCGGTAGCGGTGAAACCATCAGTTACCGCGATGATCAAGAAAAACTGACGATTAGTGGTGGTTTTTATTTAAAGATGGAAAAAGATGAGCTTTTTGGGGAAGAGATCTGTTTTGATCTAAAGCAAAAAACGTTTGAAGCACGACGGGGAACAAAACCGTTGGAGATGTGGATTGAAATTGAGGAGAGAGAAGAGACGCCGCGGGAAAATCAAGGGGCGGATGGCCAATGAACTTCGGGGCGGAAAAGTGAAAAATTGGGGGTTAGGCGATGGAGGTTAAGGAAATAGTAAAAGAGGGAAGTATTTCCGGAACCTATCTTGTCTTAGACAGCCAATGGCGGGTCGCGCGCAACGGGAGCCCGTTTGCGGCATTAAAGATTGGGGACCGGAGCGGGGAGATTGCCCTGAAGGTATGGGAGATCACCGAACCGGTCTTTAACCAACTACAAAAGGGTAAAGTGATCCGCCTGGAGGCGGTCGCCAAGAATTTTAACGGCACCCTCCAACTGGAAGCCAACGGACGTGAACCGTTCTTCCAGATCTGTCCGGAAGACGAGTATGACCCGGTGGTTTTTCTGCCGGGACTCTCCGGCTCGCACCTGGAGAAGTTATGGACCGTTCTGGATGAAACCAGAAGCGGCTTACAGCAGAGCGCCTACCGTATGCTCCTGGAGTATTTCTTCGGTTCCGAGGAATTTCGGCGGCGTTTTTCCTCCGCGCCCGGTGCGATGCGGATCCACCATGCTTACCGGGGAGGGCTGTTGGAACATACCGTTGGCGTGGTCACCCTCTGCCAAACCGCAGCTGATCTTTATCCCGAGGTGAACAGGGATTTATTACTGACGGGCGCTTTACTCCATGATATCGGCAAATTGGAGTCCTACACCGGAGAACTGACATTTGAGGGAACAGACCAAGGGAAGTTGATCGGCCATTTGGTTTTGGGTGTGCAGATGGTGGAAGCGGCGATTGCGGCCATCCGGGCGGACAAAGGGGAAGGGGCTTTTCCGCCGGCTTTGCAAATGCCCCTCATTCACCTGATCCTAAGTCACCACGGGGAATTAGAGTGGGGTTCCCCGGTCCAACCGGCCCTCTTGGAAGCCTGTTTACTCCATCATGCCGATCATATGGACGCGGAGGCGGCCAAGTTCCGGGAAGCCCTCCGCCAGCATCCGGGCGGCGGTAACTGGACCGCATATAACCGGGTGCTCAAACGGTCTGTATATTTACTGGATTTGGAGGCGGAGGAGAGCGGGGACCAGACAAACTAAATTCGGACGAACAAGCGGAGGAGAATTCAGGTTATGGTCGAGAACGGGGCAAAAGAAGAAAAAGCAAAAGACGTAGGGCAACGACCGGCGAGAAAAATTGCCTTCTATACACTGGGGTGCAAGGTCAATCAGTTTGACACCGAGGGTTTAATCACGGAAAGCCGGGCGCACGGCTACGAAGTGGTGTCTTTTGACGAGCCGGCGGCAATTTATGTGCTAAATACCTGTACCGTAACGAAGGAGGCCGAACGGAAAGCAAGGCAACTGATCAGAAGAGTGAAACGGAAGCACCCCGATGCCTTCCTGGTGGTGACCGGTTGTTTTGCGCAGACCGGTGCAGAGGTCTTAACCGCGCTCCCGGAGGTGGATTTGGTGGTTGGGGTGGCCGGGCGGGGCCGCCTTTTTCAGATTCTGGAGGAAGAATTGACGGTTCGCAGGAAAAATCGGGTGCTTCCCTGGGCGGAAGTGGACGGCTTTGAGGTTTTCGCCCCGGAATTTTCCGGCCAAACCCGGGCTTTTCTGAAGGTGGAGGATGGCTGCCAATCCTACTGCAGTTACTGCAAGATTCCCTTCGCCCGCGGACCAGTCCGCAGTCTTCCCTTGCCGCAGGTAATGAAGGAGATCGAACGGCTCTTGGCCTTGGGCTACAAGGAGATTGTCTTGGTGGGGATTCACTTGGGCCATTACGGGATTGACCTCGGGACGAATCTGGCTTCGTTATTAGCCCGGATCGAACAGGAGTGGGGCGGAACGGAACCGAAGTGGCGTTTGCGGTTGGGTTCCGTTGACCCGACGGATTTTACCCCCCAGCTGATGGAGGTAATTTTATCCTCGACGCTGCTCTGTAACCATTTGCATATTCCTTTACAAAGCGGCAGCGGGAAGGTGCTTTCCCTGATGAACAGGAATTACTCCCCCGATGATTATGCCGGCCTGGTTACCCTGCTGCGTAACGGCCGCCCCGGTTTGGCGTTGACCACCGATTTGATGGTCGGTTTTCCCGGGGAAACGGAAGCTGATTTTAACGAAACGTTAAATTTTATCCAGGCTATCGGCTTTTCCAAGGTTCACATTTTTCCCTATTCCCTACGGCCGGGGACGCGAGCGGCACAGATGAAGGGGCATCTACCGCGATGGGTAAAGGAAGAACGGGTGAAAAGAGCGGAGGCAATTGCCCGCACTTTGGCCCACGCTTACTGGAAGCGCCTCCTCGACCAGGTGGTGGAGGTACTGATTGAAGAGACCAACCGGGACGGTTATGGCGAAGGGTTGGCCCGGGAGTATGTACGGGTACAGGTTAAAGAGATGCGAGAACCAAACACCATGGTTCACGCCAGGATTATTCAGGCCGACCGGGAACCGTTGACCGGGGTAGTGGTGGAGGCGTGAGGCGGGTTTGGTGGATGAAATGATCAATTGAAAAAAGGATATTTCTTCTGCTTGTCGAACTTGAACTTGGGGAAGGAGGTTGAAAGGTGAGCGACTGTGTTTTTTGCCGAATTGTCCGGAAAGAAATTCCCGCGCAGATTCTTTTGGAAACGGAAGAAGTTTTAGCGTTTAAGGATATTAACCCGGTGGCCCCTCGACATATTCTGCTGATTCCCAAAAAACACATCAGCAGTGTGATGGACCCGCAGCTTCCCACATCGCCACAGTTGACCGCAGAACTTTTTTCCGCGATTCAGCAGTTGATGGCGGAAGCAAAGGATGGTTTTCGCGTGGTGATTAACCGTGGTGCGCATGCCGGCGAATCTGTTCCCCATCTTCATCTTCATTTGCTGAGCGGTCGAGAGCTCGCGTGGCCTCCCGGTTGATTGACGTATTGGCCGAGATGTAGTATAATATCATCTTAATATGTTTCTTTTTGCATTTTATGTGCCTGTGGATTTATGTGGGCAGCGAGGGGAGGGAAGTAGATCGTGGCCGAAGTTAAGATCGGGAAGAACGAATCCCTAGACAGTGCCCTGCGCCGGTTTAAGCGACAGTGTCAGCGCTCGGGGATCCTGGCGGAAATCAGAAAACGGGAACATTACGATAAGCCTAGCGTAAGACGGAAAAAGAAATCGGAAGCCGCCCGGAAGAAAAACAGGAGGTTTTCCTAATGGTCTCTCAAGGTTCACCCGCGATCGGGTGGACCTTTTAATATTTTCGTAATTATTAACTTATGAAGTGAAACTATTTTGTTCCTTCCCTCGTTAAAACAAAATGCATATTTGTTCTCGTTACGACTTAATTATATATAGTTTGGGATTGGGCCAAAAAGCTTGCCCATTCGGCAGGCTGTCTTTCGCAGAATATTAATTGGAGAAAGGAAAAGGGGGGTGTGGGATGAAGCGGAAGAAATTCATCAAAATCAGTCCGTTTACCTTTATTCTCTTGCTTATTGCCTTGGTGGTTACGGTCTTTTCTTACCGTAACGTCGACGACGGGGAGACGAATTTGCTTTATATCATTCCGTTGGAAGGGAACATTTCGGGAGGGACCGCCGATTTTATCGCCCGGGCTTTGAATGAAGCCCAGCAGCGACAGGCGGAAGGTATCATTTTAGTGTTAAAAACCTTTGGCGGCTTTGCCGATTCGATGACGGAAATTGGCGACGCGATCAGCAAGTCGAAGATTCCCGTGGACGTTTATGTTGAAGGACGGGCAATCTCAGCCGGGGCTTACATCGCCCTATGCGGCAACCGGATCGTGATCTCCTCCGACGGGGTGATCGGTGCTTCCCAGCCCATCGTCGCCGACGGCACGCCGGCGCCGGAAAAAACGACCGCAGCCTTCCGGAAAATGTTCCGTGCAGTGGCGGAGGCGCGGGCCCGCCGCAAGGGGATCGAGCTTGATCCGTTGATTGCCGAGGCGATGGTCGATCCGGAGGTCGAAGTCGAAGGGGTGGTGGCCAAAGGGGAACTGCTGGCGCTTACCGCCCGGGAAGCACTGGCGCATAATTATGCCGATTTGATAGCGGAGAATTTGAATGAAGCCATTATTGCCCTGGGGTTCGACAACTTGAAGACGGTTTATGTCAAACAGACCCCCGTCGAAAGTTTGGTGCGGTTTCTAACCGACCCGGTGATCAGTCCGCTCTTGTTAACCATCGGTTTTACCGCCTTGATTGTCGAAGTTTTTACCGCTGGGTTTGGGGTCGCTGGGATTATCGGGGTAATCTCGCTGTTCTTATTTTTTGGCGCACGTATGTTTTCGGGTTTGGCCGGGATGGAAGTACTTTTCCTCTTCTTCCTCGGTCTGCTCCTTTTGGTAATAGAAGCCTTTTTCCTCCCGGGCTTTGGTTTTGCCGGGGTATTCGGTCTAATCTCGATGGCGGGAAGCATTATTCTGTCCTATGCTTCCAGCGGGCAAGGTGTGGCCGCCTTGGCGATCGCCCTTACTTGGTCCCTTTTCCTGGTATCCCTGGTTTTCCAGTATCTGAAGAACAGTTCATTCATGAGTCGGATTGTCCTGAAGACGGCGGCGGAAAAAGAAAAGGGCTATTCGGCGGTTCCCACTTATCAGCAATACTTGGGCGAAGTGGGGGTTGTCGTTCACCAGTTACGTCCGTCGGGTGTGATTGAGATGGCCGACGGTGCGCGGTTGGATGTGGTTTCGGAGGGTGCTTTTATACCGGCGGGCCAAAAGGTGAAGGTGGTTGCGGTTGAGGGCAGGAGAATATTGGTCCGTAGCGAAGGGTAAAATTACCAATGGAGCTTCTTACAAAAGGCAACGTAATTGAATAAATATGGAATGGGGTGTTGTTGAATGGAGTTGTTCTCGATCTTCGGGTTGGCGTTGGTGATCGTTTTTGTCCTTCTTTTCTTCAATTTTATCCCGGTGGGCTTATGGATTTCCGCCCTGGCGGCCGGGGTTAACATTCGGATCTGGACCCTTTTTGCCATGCGTTTAAGAAGGGTTCCGCCCGCCCGGATTGTCTTGCCGATGATTAAGGCGGAGAAAGCCGGACTGGAGATCACGGTGGATAAACTGGAGGCCCATTATTTAGCCGGTGGGAATGTGGACCGGGTGATCGATGCTTTGATCGCGGCCCAACGGGCGGAGATCAATTTGACCTTCGAACGGGCGGCGGCCATTGATCTGGCCGGACGAAACGTGTTGGAAGCGGTGCAGATGAGTGTTAACCCGCGGGTGATCGAGACTCCGGAGATCTCGGCGGTGGCGAAAGACGGCATTGAACTTAAGGCAAAAGCCCGGGTTACCGTCCGCGCCAACATTGATCGCCTCGTTGGAGGTGCCGGTGAAGCTACGATTATAGCGCGGGTCGGGGAAGGGATTGTCACGACAGTAGGTTCGGCGGAAAGTCATAAAGATGTTCTTGAGAACCCGGATCGGATCTCCCAGACGGTATTGGAAAAAGGACTGGATGCCGGAACCGCCTTCGAGATCCTCTCCATTGACATTGCCGACGTGGATGTGGGCCGGAATATTGGGGCCAAACTCCAGATCGACCAAGCGGAGGCCGATAAGAACATCGCGCAAGCCAAAGCGTCGGAGCGCCGGTTTGCGGCTCTGGCGCGGGAGCAGGAGATGAAAGCCATGGTTCAAGAGATGCGGGCCCGGGTGGTTGAAGCCGAGGCCGAGGTACCACGGGCATTGGCGGAAGCGCTGCGCTCCGGAAAGATTGGGGTCATGGACTACTACCAGCTCCAGAATATCCAGGCCGATACGGCGATGCGGGATGCCATCGGCAAAGGGACGCGGCCGAGCGACTCCGCCGATGAGCTAAAAAAATAGGAGTGGATTAGATGGGGTGGATTTGGTTTCTATTTTTGGCCTTTTCTTTGCTGGGGAATATTCTGGAAAAGTTAATGAAGGAACAAAACCCTTCCCGACCTGTAAAGCCCGGCAAAGAAGGGAACCGGCCACTCCCGCCGGGAAAACCCTTTTCCTTTCCTCCCATCCTGATGGAGGAGTGGGCTGAAGAAAATGAACCGCCCAAAACCTTACCCAAAACAGAGCCGGAGATGGGTCCGCTTCCCACAGAGATGAGTGAACCAGACCAACTGGCGGATTCGGCACCAGAACAGGTGAGGATGGTAGCGGATGAGAGGGAGGATTGGCTTTTCGACCAACAGGAGGAGTTGGACGGGAAAGACTTGGGAGTTGCCTCCTATACCGATGCTGATGAAGAAGAGGAAACGGAAGCTCTCGACGGGCGGGGGATCGACGACCGTTTACTTTACGATGCGCTTGTTTTGGCGCATGCCCTGCCCAGGCCGGATTGGCGGACTGTTCCTTGGCGGCGGCGTCTCTGAGGTGATATAGGTCCACGGGCAAATTGCGGGAAAGTTGGTTACGGAAAAGTAACCAACTTTTTTTGTAATAATTGGGGAAAAAGAAGATAAGGTAAAAATTGAATGTATACTTAATACTTGGCGCGGTCTAGGGATTTATGGTAAAAAAGATGATATAATCGATAGAAATAACCTCGGAGGTGACGAGATGCTGGAATTTAACGAGCGAAGTAATACGTTGGAACAACGGGCCTACCAATATATGTTGCAGGATGTGAAAGAGCCTAATCTCTACCGGCATTTGTATAATTATGATGAAGTGCCGAAGATCCCGTTTAACCACCGCCATGTGCCGATGCGCCCTCCGAAGGAGATCTGGATTACTGATACAACCTTCCGCGATGGGCAGCAGGCGCGCGAACCTTATACGGTGGAGCAGATTGTGCACCTGTATAAGTTGTTGCACAAACTGGGCGGTCCGAAGGGCATTATTCGCCAGTGCGAATTCTTCCTCTACAGCAAGAAAGACAAAGAAGCAGTTGAACGTTGTATGGAGCTGGGCTACGAGTATCCCCAGATCACCGGTTGGATCCGGGCTGTGAAGGAAGATTTTCAGCTGGTTAAACAGATGGGGATCAAAGAAACGGGGATCCTGGCCAGTGCTTCCGACTATCACATCTTTAACAAACTAAAGTTAACGCGGAAGCAAGCCATGGAAAAGTACCTCTCTATTGTCAAAGCCGCGCTGGAGATCGGGATCATTCCCCGGGTCCACCTGGAAGACATCACCCGGGCTGACTTTTACGGTTTTGTGGTTCCCTTCGCCATTGAACTGAACAAACTCTCCGAAGAAAGCGGGATCCCGATTAAGATCCGGGCTTGTGACACGATGGGTTTTGGGGTTAATTATCCCGGCGTCGCCTTACCCCGCAGTGTTCCAGGGATCATTTACGGCTTATGGCACCATGCGGGGATTCCCAGCGAACAATTGGAGTGGCATGGTCATAACGATTTTTACCGTGCGGTGGCCAACGCCGGCACCGCTTGGCTTTACGGTTGTTCCGGGGTGAACTGCACCTTATTGGGAATTGGCGAAAGAACCGGGAATTGTCCGCTGGAGGCGATGGTTTTTGAGTATGCTGCCCTCCGTGGCACCCTGGATGGGATGGACCCGACGGTGATTACCGAGATTGCCGAGTACTACACCAAGGAATTGAATTATAAAATCCCGCCGATGACGCCGTTCGTCGGACGCTACTTCAATTTTACCCGGGCGGGGATTCATGCCGACGGTCTTTTGAAAGATGAAGAGATCTACAACATCTTTAATACGGAAAAACTCTTGAATCGCCCCGTGGTCGTGGCGATCAACCAGTCTTCCGGTGCGGCGGGCATTGCCTTCTGGATTAATCAGCATTTTAACCTCAAAGGGGAAAAACGCATTGATAAAAAGGACCCCCGCATCCAAAAGATTAAAGAATGGGTTGACCGGGAATATGCGGAAGGGCGTAACACGGTGATCGGCGATGAGGAACTGGAGGTAGTGATCAAAACCGAAACACCCGATTTGTGGAAAGAATTATCGGCTGATTCCAATCTTAAGGCAGAATAAACAGAATTAAGTGTTTTACCGACGGAGCCGCCGCTTGGCGCGGGCGGCTCCTTTTTTTTGTCAGATTAGATTACAAAAAAGTAAAAAAGTTAGTAATAGGTAGTAAAGAAGTGGAAAGTGAAGAGAAAAAGGGAAGATTTGGCTGGATTAACCGACAAGGGATTTAGTTGGCGAGATGAACTATGCTATAATAGAGATGACAACGATGTCATACAGTTTTTGCCTTTTAAGGGAGGAGGAAATATGCCACATTTTAAAGCGAAAAGAGGCGTCTATTTACTAGTGTTACCGGCCCTCATCTGTATGTTGTTCGTCCATGCCATACCGATCATCTGGGGCGCGTACATTAGTCTTTTAGATCTTAATGTTTACACTTTAGCGCAGTGGACCAAGGCCCCTTTTGTCGGGTTTGAGAATTTTAGCAAAATATTCAGCGGCCAGTTTGCCGTGGGGGCCAAATATTTGCGCTCGATTTATACGGTGATTATCTATGGGTTGGTGACGATCCCCGCCGGATATCTGATTGGCTTAGCGGTTGCCCTGTTGTTAAACCGCAAGTTTGTTGGCCGGACGTATGTCCGTGGTTTAATTCTTTTGCCCTATATCACACCGGATTCGGTGGCTTACAACGTTTGGCGCTTTATTTTCCAAGCCCGGATTGGCTTGGTCAATAAGTATCTCTTAAAACTGGGCCTGGTTAAAGAGCCTTTGATCTGGTTGGTCGGCGACCGAGCTTTATTTGCGGTTATCGTCGCCAGCATCTGGAAAGGGTGGCCTTTTGCCTGCCTCATTCTCCTCGCCGGTTTGCAGGGGATTCCCCTTGAACTTTACGAAGTTGCCAAAATTGACGGGGCCACGCCATGGCAACAGTTTAAACATGTTACCTTCCCCTTGTTACTCCCTGTCACGAAAACATTGCTGGTCCTGAATGTGATCTGGAATTTTCACGCCTTTAACCAATTCTATATAATGCTGGGCAGCGATCCGGGTAAAGCCCATGTTCCCTCCACCTTTATTCTTCAGGAAGCCTTTAGCAATTTGAATTACGGTATGGGTTCGGCGATGTCCGTCGTTTTAATGGGGATTATTTTGATTTTGACCGTATTTGCTTTGCGGATCAAAAGGGGGGCTGGTCATGAAAGTTGAGGAGAAAAAAGGGGTGCCGCTGCGGATGGAGATCCAAGCCGGGAAGCGGCCACTGAGAAAGGAAACAGTTTTAAGAATCTTGCTGTATGCGGGGGTCGTTCTTGTTCTGCTGTTTGTATTAGGCCCATATTTTTGGATGGTTTCCGGTTCGTTTAAAACCACTTTGGAGATCCAAGCGGCCGATGTAATGCGCCCAGGCCTGGAACCCCGGTGGATCCCGCGCACCTTCACCTTGGAAAACTACGCCAATGTGAACAAAACCGTTCGCATGCTTGACTATTTTCGTAACAGTCTGATTATCAGTTTTGGCAGTATGTTCTTCTCGATTTTGATCAGTGTCAGTGCCGCTTATGCTTTATCCCGCTATAGATTTAGAGGGAAACAAGTTTTTACTTTAGGGGTGGCGGCCACTCAGATGTTTCCGGGGATCTCTTTCCTGATTCCGTATTTTATCCTTTTCACCCTCGTCAACCGGTATTTAGGCCTACAACTGCGTAACACCTATCCGGGCATGATTTTAACTTATACCACGTTTGCCCTGCCTTTTAGTATTTTGATGCTCAGAAACTTTTTGGACACGGTACCCCGGGAGATCGATGAACAGGCGCAAATTGATGGTTGTTCCAAGACGGGGGCTCTTTTCCGGGTGATCATACCTTTATCGACACCGGGCATCGTGGCCGTCGGCATCTATTCCTTTATCATGGCTTGGAATGAAGTCCTTTTCGCCTCTATTTTAACGGGGCGGGAAACCAAAACGGTGGCGGTGGGAATCTTAGAGTATATTACACAACAACAAGCCCGGTGGGCAGGGATGATGGCCGCCTGTATTTTGGTGTCCTTACCAGTATTAATTCTCTTTACATTAATGCAACGCCAGATTGTGGAAGGACTGGTCAGTGGCGCGACCAAGGGCTGACCGGAAGCGGTAGAATCTATGCCGGAAAAGGAGGGATGAGGGTTTTTCTTGGTTGACCACCAGAATAAAAGTATTGAAAAAAAAGATGAGGAGGGTATTACGGTGAAGAAAAAGGTTAGTCTTGTTTTGTGGTTGGTGTTTTGTATCGTTTTTGTGACATCGATGACAATAGCTGGGCAGACCGCAACCATTACCTTCTGGGCGATGCCCAACGCTCCGGACGAGACGCACATCCCCTGGATTGAGGCGAAGGCCAGAGAATTCCAGGCCAAAACCGGGGTTAGAGTCAACCTGGAGATTGTCGGTTGGGATGTGGCTTGGCAGCGGATTTCGACCGCGATCGTTACGGGTGAGGGTGTAGACGTCTTTCAAGTGGGAACCACTTGGAATCCGCAGTTAGCTGCGACCGGCGGACTTGAGGAGATTGACATCCGTGAATTTGGCGGTAAAGATGCCTTCATGAAAGCCAACTACGAATCGACCACCTATAAAGGCAAATGCTATGGTATTCCCTGGTTTGCAGAAACCCGCGCCTTATTTTATAATGTAGATATGTTTAAAAAGGCCGGTGTGCAGCCGCCGCGGACCCATGACGAACTCTACCAAGTAGCGGAGAAGATTGTGGCCACCTTTGGCGAGGGCAGCGCCATTTCGCTGGCCGGTACCAATGCGTGGGACCTCTTGCACAACTGGTCGATTATCCTCTGGGCGAACGGTGGTAGTCTGCTGACCAAGGATAACAAAGCGGCGATCTTCAATAACGAGATTGGCGTGAAATCGATGAAATGGTATGTGGATTTAGTCAGAAGAGGATACGCTTCGCCGGCTTGCGCCGAATACGATCAACCCCAAGCCGACGCGGCCTTTATCAATGGGAACGTGGCCATGTGCTACATGGGACCCTGGAATATTGCTGGAATTGAGCAGCAAAACCCGGGTTTGAACTTTGGCGTGGTTGAACCGCCGGCCGGTTCCAAGGGTAAAGCGTCCTTCTCCGGTGGTAGTAACTTGGCCATTCTGAAAGCGAGCCGGAATAAAGCGGCGGCGAAAGAGTGGGCCAAATTCCTGCTCCAAACCGAGAACATGGTGGAATACACGAAGAATCTGACCCATATGCTGCCGGCAACAATCGATGCCTACAATGATCCTTACTACGAGTCCGGCGTCTGGAAAACCTTTAAGACAACTTTGGAATATGCGACCGCTTATCCACCTTTGGCAACTTGGGGAGATATCGAGAACATCGTGCAACAGGAGTTCAAAAACATCCTGGCTGAATACGTGAACGGCACTTATGATGAAAACACGGTGAAGAAACATCTCAATGCGGCCGCCGACCGTGTCAACGATGTCTTGAAACGGGAAAGGTAAGGAGAAGAGCGTGCCGGGGAAGAGCGGGAAACGCTCTTCCCTTTTTCCTTAAAAATTAGGGGTAACGGTGCAGCCCTTTTCCAAGTGGGACGTTGTTTTCATAAAAGAAGCAGTAGAAACGGAGGGGCAAGAGATTGCGATTCGGCTATTTTGATGACCAAAAAAAAGAATACGTAATTACTACACCGCAGACGCCCTATCCCTGGATTAATTATCTTGGGACGAAGGACTTCTTCGGCTTAATCTCCAACACCGGTGGCGGCTATTGTTTTTATAAAGATGCGAGATTAAGACGGATTACCAGATACCGTTATAATAACATCCCTCTTGATACGGGAGGGCGTTATTTCTACCTCAAAGACGAAGCAACCATTTGGACACCCACTTGGCAACCGGTGCAGACCAAGTTGGATCATTATGAGTGCCGCCATGGTCTGGGTTATACCAAGATCACCGGGGCAAAAAACGGGTTAACTGCGGAGGTCCTTTATTTCGTTCCTTTGGATGAAAACTGTGAAGTACACCGGCTGCTCCTTCGTAATACGACCGCAGCGGCGAAACAGATCCGTCTCTTCTCCTTTGTCGAGTTTTGTCTTTGGAACGCCTATGATGACATGACCAATTTTCAGCGGAATTACAGCACGGGCGAGGTCGAAGTGGAGGGCAGCGTGATCTACCATAAGACCGAATACCGGGAACGCCGTAACCACTATGCCTTTTATGGGGTTAATCATCCGTTGACCGGCTTTGATACGGACCGGGAAGAGTTTCTCGGCCTTTACCATGGTTTGCACAATCCCCAGGTGGTAATGGACGGTGAGCCCAAAAACTCGCTGGCCTGCGGGTGGGCGCCGATTGCCTCCCACTGTCTCGACCTCCGGCTTTTGCCCGGGGAAGAGAGGGAATTAATCTTTGTCCTGGGCTATGTCGAAAACGACCCGGCAACGAAGTTTGTGCAAACGGGGGTCATCAATAAAGAACCGGCCAAAAAAATAATGGCGAAATTCGCAGCCGGCCCGGCGGTGGCAAGGGCGTTTGCGGAATTAAAAGATTATTGGGGGCAAACATTAAGCGGCTATCAGGTGGAAAGTGATGATCCGAGACTAAACCGGATGGTAAACGTTTGGAACCCGTACCAATGCATGACCACCTTCAACCTATCGCGGAGTGCCTCTTATTTTGAGTCCGGGATTGGCCGCGGAATTGGTTTTCGCGACTCGAATCAGGACATTTTGGGTTTTGTGCACATGGTACCGGACCGGGCACGACAGCGTATTTTGGACCTGGCAGCTACGCAGTTCAGTAACGGCGGGGCCTACCACCAGTATCAACCGCTAACCAAAAAGGGGAATGAAGAGATCGGCGGCGGCTTTAACGATGATCCCCTCTGGTTGTTATATTCGGTTTTAGCTTACATCAAGGAAACCGGAGATTATGGAATTTTGACGGAACAGGTTCCCTATGCGGATCAACCTTCGGCCTGCGCGACGCTTCATGATCACCTCCGAACTTCCTTACGCTTTACCCTGAACAATCTGGGACCGCATGGTCTGCCCCTCATCGGGCGCGCGGATTGGAATGATTGCCTTAATTTAAATTGTTTTTCCGAAAATCCGGATGAGTCTTTCCAGACTTGTGTCAATAAAGACGGGAAAACGGCGGAGTCGGTGCTGATTGCGGCCATCTTTCTTTACATTGCGCCCGAGTATGTCCGGTTGTGTGAAAAGTTAAACTTAACGGCGGAAGCGCGGGAGTTAACTGTTGCGATTGACCGGATGCGGAAAGCGGTGATGGAACACGGCTATGACGGGGAGTGGTTTTTACGGGCCTATGATGACCAGGGAGCAAAGGTGGGCAGTAAGGAAAACGCCGAGGGGCAAATTTTCATTGAGCCCCAGGGCTTTTGCGTCATGGCGGGGTTAGGCTTGGACGACGGTTCGGCCGTCCGCAGCCTGGATGCGGTCGAAAAATACCTGGCCACAGCACATGGAATTAAACTGCTTTATCCGGCCTATACAACTTACCGGAAAGAACTGGGGGAGATCACCTCCTACCCGCCGGGGGTGAAAGAAAACGCCGGGATCTTTTGTCATAATAACCCATGGGTAATGATTGCCGAGACAAAGTTGAAGCGGGCGGAGAAAGCCTTCAATTATTATAAAAAAATCACCCCGGCATACCGTGAGGAAATCAGTGATGTTCACCGGTTGGAACCCTATGTTTACGCCCAGATGATTGCCGGCGACGATTCAAAACGACACGGCGAGGCGAAAAACTCCTGGTTGACCGGGACCGCAGCCTGGGCGTACGTGGCGGTTACCCAACATATCCTCGGCATCCGCCCGGATTTTGACGGGCTGATTATTGACCCGTGTCTCCCGCCGGAGTTGAAAACAGTTCGGGTCAAAAGAGTCTTTCGGGGTGTCGTTTACGAAATAACCATCGACAACCGGATGTCCGGCGATTTCCGGCTGGCGGTTACGGGCGGAGAAGTGAGCGGCCGGGTGGTCCGGGCTCTTCCCGGGCAAAAACGCGTAACCGTTGAATGCCGGACCTGAATTGTTTGTTGACACTGTCCGTAAATTTTGTGTATATTATAAGAAAATAGCCTTCAGAACCAGATTTTGTTTATAAGGGAAGAAGACCGATGACGACCATATACGATGTGGCGAAGTTGGCCCGGGTATCGGCGAAAACTGTCTCCCGGGTTCTTAATGAAAGCCACCTGGTGGCCGAAGAGACACGCCAACGCGTTTTAGAAGCCATCGAAAAACTGGATTACCATCCGAATGTGATTGCCGCTAGTCTAAAAAGAAACCGTTCCAACATGATCGGTTTTGTCGTCCCTTATGGTTCGGAATTTGTCTTTCAGGATCCGAACATGATGGAGCAGTTGCGGGGAACGCACGACTATGTGTCGGCGGCCGGCTTTGAACTGATTGTTTCGGTGCCGAGGCATAAAGAAGACGCCCTCCAAGAAGCGCTGCGTCTCACGAAAAACCGCAATGTGGACGGGGTGATCCTTTATCCTTCATACGGGATTGACCAGATTATCAAGGAATTTCAAGCCAAAAATTTGCGCTATGTTACGTTGGGCATCTGCTTTGACCAGCAAAAAAGTAATTTTGTCGAGGTTGATCAGACCCCGGGAAGCTACTTTGCAACCCAGCATTTAATCTCCCTTGGCCACCGGCGGATCGGGCTTTTGAACAAGTCGGCCAGCTTTTTCATGTATAACCGGAATGATCTATTGGAAGGATACGTTCAAGCCCTTAAAGAAGCGGGGATTGCTTATATCCCGAGCTTGGTCCGGGAAGGTAATTTTACCTTTGAAGATGGTTATGAACAATTTATGAGTTTGTATAAAGAACATCCGGATATCACGGCGGTTATCTGTGCAAGCGACCCCATGACTTACGGGTTGATCCGGGCGATTTTTGATTTGGGCCTTAACCTTGATGACATCCAGGTCGTGGCGGGAGATAATTTGCCATTGACCCAAAAGCTCTTCCCCCATCTTTCTTCCATTACGAACCCCTCCTACGAACAGGGGCGGCAAGCCGGGCGAATGATCGTGAGCATCGTCAATGAAGGTCGCGGGGAAGTCCCGGGAATCATCCTTAACACGGAATTTGTGGCGCGGAGCATGCACTCGGTGGTCAACAGATAGGAGGCAAATAATGAATAAATATAAATAAGCCTGGTGTGAATAAGTCCGGGCTTATTTTTTAAACAAAAATCCTTGAGGAAAATAAAAACAGATTAGAACTCAAGTTGGGAATACAAAAAAACAGGGGTCCCCTTTGGTTATAAGTTTTAACAAATCCAGACGACTTTAAGAACTAATCCAACGAAGCCCAGGGTTGAACCCGGGCTTCGATTTTTTTACAACAAAGATAAGGGGAAAGCATTGTTCTTGTTCCAGGATAAGGCCTTGTGAAGCACGCTTATATATTCGCCAGTTGTTGATTGGCTAAATGATATAAACCTAAATATAGGCCCAGATCCAAAAAGTATTAAAGGAAATAAAAAATAAATTTTATGACAATGGCGGCAGGAAAACCGTTGTGTAAATAGAATATTTATTGTTAATATTTAAAAGGAGGTAGTATTGTGCGGAAAGTACTGAGGTCTCTGACTATTATCGTGCTTTTATTGGTATTATCGGCAGGTTCGGCATTGGCCGGGGGAGTAATTAAAGTAGGCGCGGATGTTGGGGGGCAAGTGGAAATCCAGGGGAAAGTGCTGGGCATCGTTATATTAGAGGAGAAAAACGATACAGAGACGGGAATTTCCATAGGTGGGGAATACTTTTTTGATATGAATGAAAGTCTAGTGGTCGGGGTTGGAGTAGAATACCAATTAAAGCGGAAAAATGAAGGTGCGGAAAAAGGATTTAATTTTGTTCCGCTTTATGTACTAGGTAGATATAATGTTAGTCCTTCTTTCTATTTCACAGGCAAAGTTGGGTATAATTTATTCCAAGCTGAAGATCTTCCAGAGGAACTAAAGACTAAAGGCGGTTTGTTCTACGGATTTGGTGGCGGTATTATATTCGCAGATACCTTGCAATTAGAAATCCTATATTCCATGAATAATGGAAAAATTGTACTAGATGAAGATATTGGGGTTAATTATGAGTTAATCTGGAATTACTCAAAAATCGGGGTGTCTATTGGGTATAAATTCTAACAAAGCTTCATAATAAGTTAAGAAAAGTTAAGAAGTAGCCGAACATTAAAGTAAGCCCAGGAACATATAAGCCTGGGCTTAACTTTGTCCTACATACTTCGATGTTGGAAATAATATAATTACATAACGCTTGATATCGGTGCCTATCAAAATTTGCAGCATGAATTCTTTTATGGAATAAGGAGGGGAGTGGGATTATGAGAAAAGTGAAGACATTTTTACGATCGCTCTTATTGTTAGGTTTTATAATTTTTTTTACCGAGGCCACAATGGCTTGTGTCGGGGCCCGACCGCTGGCGATGGGAGGCGCTTTTATTGGGGTCGCCGATGACATTAATGCCGTTTATTGGAACCCAGCGGGACTAGTTCAACTTAAAGAACCTGAATTCACCTGGACAAGGACTTTAAACAACCGGGATACTATCAATTACGATGATTTTCTAGCTGTTGGTTCTTATAACGAAGAGTCGGGCATGGCTTATGCGGTAGGCTATATCAATATTACCGATTACTACCTGAATTACATAGATTACTATGATTATGAGATTTTAACTTATGTAGACAATAAAATACAGTGGTTAATCTTTTCGCTGGCCCAAAAAATTACCCAACAACTGTCGATCGGGGGAAATATAAGGTATATGTACTTTAGTCTCGGGTTTGATGATGTTGAGGGTTTTAATTTGATGACAGATTCAGCCGAGTTTTTCAGCTTTGACTTAAGCGTCTTTTATCAGGCCGACGATAGATTAGCTTTCGGGTTATTGATCCAGGATATTAACCGTCCGGAATTTATACTTTATGGAGAAAAATGGTATTACATCCGCAACGTCCGCCCCGGCTTCTCTTACCGTATTACGGATTCACTGCTCGTGAGTGCTTCCATCTATGACATGCTGGAGGAAGTGCCGATGGACAACCGATTTAGGATTGGCTTGGAGCAGAAGTTTGACCAGTTATCCATCAGGGCAGGGTTGGAGAGAGGAAACAAGACTTTCGGTTTGGGGGCAGGTGGAGGGAATTGCGCTTTGGATTATGTATACCTGGGGGATGATCTAGGGGATACCCATATGTTAGGATTTACCTATAAGTTTTAAGCAAAAATAGGGACCTAATCCTTCTACGCCTGCTTCTGGGTGGGAAACATTAATCTTCGTCGCCGCGAGAAGGGTTTGGTGATGATCCTTACCAAAATTTTAAGCAACGCTTTAAACATAATATATGCTACCCACGCGACGAGCAATCCGCAGGCCCCGTAGATTAGCCCTTCAGTCGTGGTAGGGATCCCCGGCGTAAAAATGGACAAAGTTTCTTTGACAATTTCAAGGTCGTATTCCTTTAGAAAAACCCACCAGCGGGAATATGCCGGGGCGTTATTGAGGGCAAGAAAGGAGTTTTCCAAGGCCTTGATTCTGTTCATTAATTCGACAATGAGTTGGCCGGAAGAGGCAAAGATTTCGTTGCCCGATTGGAGATGGGTGGCGATGTACTCCTCCAGGGTCATATTGAAGTATTCGGCGGTTAATTCGTAGCTGAGAAGCAGGAACTGGGCTTCGGCCAGATGGCCGCCTAATCTCTGCAGATACTGCGCAAAAAACTGGGGAAATTGGGCAAACCCAACAACACCCAGTACGGCGATGGCCCGGTCAATTAAGCCATTGAGAAAGCGGAACGGAAGTTTCCATAGCTTATGCATAAATAACACTTCCTTTGGTGGGTACTGGTCCACATTACCATCTTGTTTTATGCCCATGCTAGGCAGAGTTGTCTAAATTAAGTTTTCTCCGAAAATGGTTAAATTCCTTTATCGTAAAACAAAACGACGCGTAGGCGTCGTTTTTCCTTTTCTGACTTAACTGGTTTTATCTTCGCTTCCGTCGACACCAAGCCCAACTAGCCAATCTTACTTGGAAGAATGGCAATTCAGTAGCCATGCGCTTTGGTAACCGGTTGGGGGACACATTGCAGACCGTTATTTTTCTGGATTGACGAGGGTGTCCAGGGAAGAAGCCATTTGTTCCAATGTTTTGCTTTGCTCCACAATTTTATCCAAGTTTTTGGTTTGGTTTTGGGTGGTGGCTGAGATTTCTTCCGTACCGGCCGACGTTTCCTCGGCGATGGCGGCTAAATTATTGGTCCCGGCCATAATGGTATTACTGATCTGGGTCAATTTTTCCATGGCGTTATAAATTTCTTTAATTTGCGCGGAATTTTGACGGATATTCGTCATCATGTTGGTGATTTCGGTCGTGACCGTATTGGATTCTGCGGCGTTTTGTTCGACAATGGTCAGACTCCGATCGATCGCTTCTAAAACATTTTCTAAATCGAGCAGCGTGGCGTCGATGATATTCTTAATTTCCTCCGTACCCTGTGCCGACTGGACCGATAATTTACTGATTTCGGTAGCCACAACGGCAAAGCCCCTTCCGGCATGGCCGGCGCGGGCTGCTTCAATATTGGCATTGAGGGACAAAAGGTTGGTTTTTTCGGCGATTCCATTCATAAAGCCGACGATATCATTGATCTTTAACGAACTATCCTTCAAACGCCAAGTTGCTTTGGCTACTTCATTAATCTGGGAACCGACCTTTTTCATCCGCTCGATAGTGGAATACATAAGAGAGGACCCATGCTGGAATACTTCTTCAGTTTGCTGGAAATCGCTGGTCAACCGGTCAGACATTTTTTTTTATGTGGTCCGCAATCGCATTAATCTCGGTTACTGTATTTGCGACCTTGGTTACCTCCAGGGTTTCAACATCGACCATCTGGGTCATCTGTTCGATAGCAGAGGCGGTTTCGTGGAAGGCGGCCATCAGGTTGCTTGCTCCATTGGCCAGTTCTTGGCTGGTACTATGGAGGCGGGCGGCTGTATTAGCAATTTGGTTTTGAATCTTCAGGAGTTCTTCTTTTATTTTCCGTTCTTCCTCTTCCCGCCGTTTGAAATCATTCAGTAATTGACGGGCTTTTTGCGCAATGGTATGGATCGCCAGGGCGTAGAGAAGATAAATAAAACCGGCGTAGATATACATGGCGGGCTGATGGAGAGCAAAAATTTGTTCTGGGAAGAAGGACATCATAATCCCATGGCTGAGAAGAGTGCCAATAAATGCTATTAAGATTACGCCGGGCTGAAGATAGATTAAACAAAAGGCCAAGATTGAAAAGAAATAAAAAGGAACTGACCGGTTACCTTCCCCCATGGTTATAGTCATCAGAAAACCAAAAGCATTTAGAAAAATAGCAGTGACATATTTTGTGTATTGACTGGTTTGTTCGTTTTTTCCGAAGTAGACAAAGAAGCAACCTGTGATCAAGCCAACAACCGCGAGGATAATCCGCCATCGCCAAGGGACATTCTGGAGCACAAAAAAAACGGGGATGGCACAAATAGCGAAAATTGACAAGAGTGTGCTGCAGACCCTATTGGCCCATTTTTCGTGTTCTCTTAACAAATTAACTGGTTCCATCTGACACCTCCGAATTGAGCAAACCTTGGAATATTAATTTTCTTCAAAATTATACATCTATATTTTTACATCGACTATACGGTAGGAAAAGTTAAGGAAGAATTAGGTAAATAATATGTTAAACACTTCAGAATTATCTGCAAAACACGCTGTTAAAGGAGGCGACAAAGTTCTTTCAGGATTGAGACCAAGCGATGCTGTAGTTTTTGGTGCCCATCCTGCATTGAACTGAATAGCGAGAAAATAGGGCGGCCCAAAGCAAATGAATGTTATAAAAGTTATTTAATTATGCCCTTCTTTAATCAGATTGTAATGTTCGAAAAGGAAAATTTAAAATAATATTGAAGTTTAAATATTGAAAACGGTGGTCAAAGGAGTGATTTAGGAAGTGATTCCGTTTAAGATGGAATTAACGCCGGAAGAAAAAGCGATCTTAGAGGGAAAACAAGGAGAAACACTACAAAAAGTGATGGCTTCGGTTGTCTTGTATGGAGAGGTTTTTGGGGCAAAACGGCTGGTGCCTTTGGATGGTCCAGTGCACCTGGTGACTTCTTTCGGGATCCCGCTTCTCAAACCCGTTTTTGAGATGATGGATGAATTAATTGCCTCGGGTTTGCGAACCGAGAAGCCATTTACGGTGGACCCCCGGCCTCTTGATTATAACAATGTTAGATGTAACCCCTTAGAGAAAGTAGTATTTAGCATAATGTATGGAAAGCAAAAAGAGTATGAACAACAGTTACAGCAAGTAGGGTTAAAGGATGATAACGCCTTCAGTTGTACCTGTTACCTTCCGCAGGTTGGCAATGTTCCGGCGAAGGGAGATATCCTTGCTTGGGCCGAATCTTCGGCGGTGGTTTATGCCAATTCCGTCTTGGGAGCGCGGAGTAATCGAAACTCGGGCATCATTGAACTTTTTTGCGGGCTGATTGGGAAAGCCCCCGAATTTGGACTTTTAACAGATGAGGGGCGGAAAGCCAAATGGCTAGTGGAAGTGAAGACTTCCCGTTTGCCCAATGCGCAAGTGTTGGGTAGCGCCATCGGGATGAAAGTGGTGGAGGATGTTCCGTACATCACAGGGCTTGACCAGTTTTTAGGGCGTGAGCTTACTACGGCGACACGTGATTATTTGAAGGATATGGGGGCGGCGAGTGCTTCCAATGGCGCGGTTGGCCTCTACCATGTGGAGAATTTGACGCCTGAAGCCGTCGAACAAGGGAGGAATCTTCTCACTGAAGATTACCAGACTTACGTTATTGATGATCAAGAGATTGAACGGGTGATTCGTTCCTACCCGTTAATGTGGAAGCAGCCTGGGGCGAAACCAAAACTCTGCTTTATCGGCTGTCCGCACCTCTCCCTTCAGCAGTTGGAAAGCTGGTCCGATGCGATCATGGGAGCTTTGGCCAAGGCCGGTCGGAAAAAGGTGGCGATCCCGACGATCCTTTGTGCGGCACCGGATGTTGTTGCCGCGTTCGCCAAGGATCGGACGAGATATGATCAATTACGGGCTACCGGCACACGTCTTACCTCCATCTGTGCTTTGATGTATATGAATAATCCCTTATGTGCGAAAAAACCGGTGATTACCAACTCGAATAAACTGCGGACATATACGACGGCCAAGTTTTTGCTGGATGATGAAATCTTGAACCGGATTGTTCACGGCTGAACCTGAATGGAAGAAGTCGGGAACCGCTTTTTTGCGGGAAGGACTGTTCAGATAAAGGGGGATACAAGGATGAAGAAAGTGTTTAAAGGACGGGTTGTTTTGCCGGGTAACACAACAGGCGAAGCTGTGGTCTCCCGTCAGGGACTGAACATACTGGCCAGCTATCAAAAGAGTGCTTTGAAAAAGGCCAAACGGGTGATTTGTGCCGATCAGAATAACCCGGATCTTTACAAAAAGGACCTTACGAATAAAATTATCTGTCTCCCGCAGACAATTGGGTCAACAACCGGGGGAATGGTTTTGGAAACCGTGATCCAGATGGGGCTGGGACCAAAAGCGATGCTCTTTGCGGAACATATTGATTCGCTGGCGGCGGCTGGTCTTATCTTAAGTGAGGTTTGGCTGAAAAAGCGGGTAATTACCATTGATCAACTGGGCACCGATTTTTTAAATGCGGTTCAAGACGGCCAAACCATTGAGATCAAAGAGGATGGGACGGTTCTGGTCTGCAGTTAGGAGCAGTTGAATAATCATCGTGGCTGTGCACAGCTTCGGATAAAAAACATACGGGAAAGGGGTAGACAGATGAGTTATCAAAAGATTTTTGAGCCGGGGACAATCGGCAAGTGTAAAGTGAAAAACCGTATTATCATGGCCCCGATGGGCAATATCAATATGGCCGATCCGATTGGGCGTCCGCTGGCGAAGATGATTGACTATTTTGTGGAACGGGCAAAGGGCGGAACCGGACTTTTGATCACCGGTTTGGTTCCGGTCTCCTACGGGATCGACCCGACGGTTTCGGAGGATAATGATACTACTTATTTCCCCCGGATTGACGGTTCCTCCCGGACACGGCTGTCTGGTTGGCGTGACTTAGTAGCTGGTGTTCATTCTTATGATGCCAAGATCTTTATCCAGTTAACCGCTGGACTGGGGCGGGTCGGCTCGCCGGAGCCTTTTCTCAAGGGGAAGATTCTAAAATCGGCCTCGCTGAACCGCAATTTCTACGTGCCGCAACTTCCCCATTTCCCCCTCAGTGACCGGAAAATCCGGAAGATGGTGAAGAGTTTCGGACAATGTGCCATTAATGCCAAAGTGTCCGGGTTTGACGGGGTCCAACTCCATGGTCACGAAGGTTATTTAATGGACCAGTTGACTTCAGCACCTTGGAACCGGAGGAAATTCGGACGTTACCGCAATAAATTTCAGTTTGCCATTGATGTGGTTCGGGAGATCAAAAAAACCTGCGGGGAAGATTTCCCCATTATCTACCGGGTGGATCTGACCCAGGGCCTCCGTGAATCCTACGGCGATGAGATCTTTAAACGGCGGTTCCGGGGAGTAGAAAGAACCATCGAAGAGGGGTTAGAATTCTGTAAAGCCTTGGCGGAAGCCGGTGTTGATGCCTTTGACGTGGACAAGGGTTGTTATGATAACTGGTTCTGGCCCCATCCTCCCGGATATTTTGATGATATTCCATATGTGGAAGAGATGGCTGGTCGGTTGAAAGATTTCTTCCGGAAGCATAAGATTGAGGCCAAAGTTATTGCCGTCGGTAAATTGGGTGACCCGGATAAGGCGGAGGAGGTTCTGACCAAAGGTTGGGCTGATTTCTTCATGCTAGGCCGTCCGCTCCTGGCCGATCCCTACTGGCCCCAGAAGGTCCGGGAAAACCGGGTGCAGGAGATTGTTCATTGCATCGGTGACCAGGAAGGCTGCATCCAATCCTTCATTATGGGCGGTCATCCTTGTTGCACCGTCAATCCTTATACCGGCTTTGAGGATACCAAGCGGTTGACCAAAGCGGACAAAAGCAAAAAGGTGGCGATTATTGGTGCTGGCCCCGGGGGCTGTGAGGCTGCCAAAACGGCCTGGGCCCGGGGACACCAGGTGACGCTCTTTGAAAAGACCGATCGGGTTGGCGGGCAACTGGCGGCTGGTGGGAGGATGAAGATCAAACATGACGTCGCCCGCTATCTCCGGAATCTTCAATACCAAATGGATCTGCTGAGCCAGAAGGGCTTGGAGATCAAGTACCAGACAACCGTAGGGCCGGAACAATTAAAAGGGAAGTACGATGTGATCATCTGTGCCAATGGTTTAAAGCCTATTCTTCCTGAGATCGAAGGACAAGACCAGATTCCATCCAGCGAAGCCCGGGAGTTTCTCTGGCAAGGAATGAAATTGCCTGCGGACGTCAAGAAAGTTACGGTAATCGGTGGCGGTGTTGTCGGGTGTGAAATCGCTTACTCCCTCGCCTACGAACAGGGGATGGAGGTTACCGTTGTTGAAATGTTACCAAACCTAATGACCGGTGTGGTTCATGCCAACCGCAGTATGTTATTATGGATGATGATGGGGAAAGGTTCGCCCTCGGGACGGCCGGAAGATGTCTTGGCCAAACCGGTTCAAGCCTTTACTTCTTCCAAGGTCGTCCGGATGATGCCAGGAAAAGTCGTGATCATGGCCAACCGTAAGCGGAAAGATCCTTATACGCCTTGGCATACCTTGATTCCCGAAAACATCCATAATCCCTTTGACCGGCCATTAAATCCGGATGACGTGGAAGAGATTACAATCGATACGGATTATGTGATCTACGCCACCGGTGGCCGGGCCGATGACCGTCTTTATTATGAGCTATTAAGGGAACAAGCTGCTCCGGAAATATACTGTATCGGAGATGCCCGGGAGCCGGGACGGGCTTGGGAAGCGATTACTTCCGCTAACGAAGTAGCCCGGTCAATTTAGCCAATTTTAATGCGATGTTTCTTTACCGAAACAGTGCTTATTCTTACCTGAAAAAAGGAGGCCGTAAGGATGGCCTCCTTTTTTTTACTCTTCCCCTTCTACCACAGCATTTTCTTCTTCATACGACAAACCAAATTGATCGGCAATGACATCCAAACAATCGGCGATCACGGCACAGATACAATTACAATCGACAAAAATAAACTTCCTGTCAAGCGTGGCGACGAGGATCCTATCGATGACGGCAACGACTCTGACCCATTCCCGATCGCCCGACTCCAAGAGGAGAAGAACCCTTTCCCCTTTTAGTCTTTTTAACACATCACAGATCTCTTCAAGGCGCGGCCTGGTTATGGTTGTTCCCCCCTTTCCGTCTCTGTAAAACATCCTATGATGACCTTGATCTGCAGTTGCTACTTCAAATGTAATAAAAAATAAGCAATTGGAACGGGGCTAAACAACTAAGTGAAAAAGCATAGAAATTACTCTTTTGGGTGGGACATTAGCAATAAACAACCGAATGGATATGCACATTTGCCAAGAAAAAACGTAAGCTATTTCTGGAATGTTGTAAGGTAAAAAGGGGAGAACAAGATGTTTTATTATAGAGATGATTCCAAGGGACGACCGGAGAACCAAACCCATGTCCACGAAGTTTTAGGGAGTACCCGCCTTGCTGGACGGGAGGAACACGACCACCGGTTCGCGACCGTGTCGGGGGAAATAATTCCGATCGGGATGGGCGATCATGTTCATGAAGTGAAGTTCCGTACCGATTTCTTTGCCGATCACTACCATGAGTTTTGTGGTCGCACATCAGGGGCCATTCCCATTGGCGACCGGCACGTTCACTTTTTACAAGCAATTACCACTCTGGATGACGGTCATCGCCACGAGTTTCGGGTGGCGACCCTCATTGAAAATCCGTCAGGGAGGTAAGCCTTCGAATTTTAAAAAAGCAAGGTTTTAAAGCATCTAGAGCACAGAGCTCTGCGGATGCTTTTTTTATGTTTGCATGGGGTTTGGACGATGGATAGAAAAAACGAAAACAGTATAATTTCTCGGCAGTTGGCGGCAGGTAATATCCGGTATCCGGTGAATAGAATATTTACAAAATCACAACATCCGTCGTCAGACCGGGACGATGGATGTGATACCCGGAAAATCCAGAGCATAAGGGGGGACGCCAATGCGCTACGGTTATTTTGACAATGAGAAAAGGGAGTATATTATTTTGAATCCGGTGACACCGATGTCATGGGTAAATTACCTGGGAACAGCCGATTATTGTGGAATTATTTCGAACAACGCCGCCGGTTATGCTTTTTACAAGTCGGCAAAGACCGGTCGCTTGCTCCGGTTTCGTTTCAACAGTATTCCCATGGACCGTCCGGGCCGGTATGTTTATCTCCGGGACAATACCGATGGCGACTACTGGTCGGCTTCCTGGCAACCGGTGGGGAAACCCTTGTCGGTCTACAAGAATATCTGCCGCCATGGTTTGGGTTACACCGTTTTTGAGAGTGAGTACAAGGGGATCAAGTCTGAATTTCGGGTCTTCGTCCCGGTGGACCGGCCGATTGAACTCTGGGAAGTGGAGGTGACCAATACCGGCAGTGAAGAGCGGGATCTTTCCCTCTTTACCTATGCGGAGTGGTGTTTCTGGCATATGGACCAGGACCTGACCAACTTCCAGTATATCCTTTACACTTGCCGCATGGGTTATTTGGAGGAAGGGATCATTGATTATTCAATCCGCCTGTGGCCGAACCAACGACCGCAAGGATTTATGGCTTCGGTTTTACCGGTGGTCAGCTTTGATACCGACCGCGAAGCTTTTATCGGCCTTTACCGGCACGAAGGAAACCCTGAAGCGGTGGAAAGAGGGGTTTGTGCCAATTCCCTCGCGCAGGGGGGTAATCCTTGTGCTGCGTTGCAGAACCGCTTCACCCTCAAACCGGGCGAAACAAAATACGCCCTGTTTATTCTGGGGATTGGTGATGCGGCCACTTACGGGGTGGAATGCCGCCGTCGTTATGCCCGGCGGGAACAAGTTGCCGCCGAATTCCAAAAACTGCAGGACTACTGGGCGGAGCGCCTTGCCCACTTCACCTGTGCGACCCCGTCGGCGGAGCTGGATACGATGGTGAACATCTGGAATCAGTACCAGTGTCATACCACCTTTAACTGGTCCCGGTCCGCTTCGTTCAACGAAGCCGGTGGCCGTGACGGCTTGGGTTACCGGGATACCAACCAGGATACTTTAGGCGTGGTCCATGCCATCCCCGATTTAGTGCGGGATAAGTTGGTTGACTTATTAAAAGGGCAACTCTCGTTCGGGGCGGCGATGCATAGTGTCCAACCCTTAACCTGGACACAGGGGGCGCATAATGTGCCGGAGGAAAGCCGCATCTTCTCCGACGACCATCTTTGGCTGCTCATTTCCGTTCCGGCTTACCTGAAGGAGACAGGAGATTTCGACTTCTTGAACCTGATGGTGCCTTATGCCGACGAAGGGACGGCCAGCGTTTACGACCATCTGAAGCAAGCTTTGGAGTTTTCCTGGAGCAAACGGGGGCCCCACGGCCTGTTACTGGGTCTGGCGGCTGATTGGAACGACTGCCTGAACCTGAAGGGGAAAGGGGAAAGCATCTGGAGTACTTTCTTGTACTGTCTGGCCCTGGATGAATTCATTACTTTGGCTTCCTATTTAGGGCAGGAGGCGGATGCCGCCCATTTTCGCCAATACCGGCAGGCCATCCAGGAGAGTATCGACCGGTATGCCTGGGACGGCAAGTGGTTCCTCCGCGGTTACCTGGACAGCGGCAAGAAGCTGGGCGGTCAGGAGAGTGAGCAAACCAAGATCTTCCTCAACAGTCAAACCTGGGCGGTCATCGCGCGGGTGGCGGCGGAAGACCGGCTTAAACAGGCGATGGATAGTGTACAGGAGCTTTTGGCGACGGAACACGGGATTATCAAAAACTACCCGGCTTACCGGGAGCATATCCTGGAAGTGGGGGCGGTCACCGACTTCCCGCCCGGCCTCAAAGAGAATGCCGCCATCTTTTGTCACACCAACACCTGGGCGGTGATCGCCGAAGCCCTGCTGGGCCGGGGTGACCGGGCTTTTGCCTACTACCGGTCCTTCTTGCCGGCGGCCAAAAACGACCGGGCCGACGTTTACACGATGGAACCCTATGTTTACGCCCAGTTTATCACCGGCAAAGAACACCCGCAGTATTTTGGCCGGGCCCGCAACTCCTGGCTGACCGGGACGGCGGCGTGGAGTTTTGTGGCGGTCAGCCAATACATTCTGGGGATCCGGCCGGCCTACGACGGCTTGGTAATTGACCCGGTGATTCCCCAGGATTGGCCCGGCTTTGAAGTCACCCGCCGCTTCCGGGGGAAAAAGTTAACGATTAAAGTGCGCAACCCCCACCGGACGGGCCGGGGCGTGGCGGAAATGAAACTGAACGGAAAAATCATACCTGGGAAGGTGATTCCCCTTGCCCAAATGCAAAACGAGAATCTGGTTGAAGTGGTACTGGGATGAGCAAAAAGGAACAGTTAACAGAAAAGACCGGCCGTTTAATCCGGCCGGTCAAAATCCAGGGTATTCTTGATTTTATCCAACAATTGGGCTACTTTTTGCTCGTCTTCCTTGATTTCAAGGGGGTTTACCCAATTCAGATAGCGGGTAAGCAGGTGATCAATATAGGCCGTTCGCGTGGCGGGATCTTTCAGATCAAGCCCCGAAAAGCCATGGAAAAGATCCAGTGGTAAACATAAGGAGATAATAACGGAGATAATCTGCATCAGGGAGAGGCGAATTTCCCTTTCCGTCAAAGCTGAGTTTTCCTTTCGGATTCGTTCGGCTATAGTCTCCAGGAACTGTTCCAATTGCCGGAGAAAAGATTGACCGAACTTATGGAAAACATCAGGAACCGAAAAATAAGCCCTCACCAAATTGGGGTAATTAATAAGTCCTTCCAATAAAAAGGACAAGAAGACTTTGAGTAGGGAGTAAGTATTCAAATTGTGATCTTTCAAGATTTCATTGAGATCGATAAAAAAGTGGCTAAGGGTAAAAGTAAAAGTCTCTTCCAAGAGATTATCCTTGGACCCGAAGTAGTAGTTAATAGCGGCATTGTTAACCCCGGCGGCCTGTGCGACATTCCGGGTGGTGACGGCATTATAGCCGTCTTTTTCTATGCATTCGATTGTGGCCAGAATAATTTTGGTTTTGACGGCAGTACGATCTTGAACCATACCTGTCACCCTCATTAAAACATCTGCTTTAAGCAGATTTATTCATTCCTACTTTATCCCAGGAGAATTATTCAGTCAAGAGGGAACAACTTTAACCCGACCTGTCATGGACAAAGAGTTGTTTTCAACCAAGATGGAATTTCGGTAAATTGAATTAAGAACCTAAACCATAATCGGCGTATTTAATCCCGCACATTTTTTCTGATAAAATCCATAAGCGCTGTCGGGCGTCGGCTTTTCTAACATACCGACTAGGCGGAGTAGGCTTGCAGTCTTTCCAATAGATGGCATCCGACTTTTGGACTGCCGGGTCACTCGCTAAAAAGATGCTGGTTGCCGCAGCGTCTTCGGGACGACGCCCTTTACGCCGTCGCTTTTGCCACACCCAGCGGGCCAGACCGGTAGTGTTTTTTAAGCCAATCTCCGTATTAACAAGTCCCGGATCGGCGGCGAAAGCGCGAAGATTGAAGTTAGTAGTGGCGAAGCGCCGGTCAAGTTCAGCAATGAATAAGACATTTGCTAATTTTGACTGTTTATAAGCCCATAAACTATTATAATGTTTCCGAAGTTGCAGGTCTTTCCAGTACATTATCGTGCCGTAATGGGAACCGGAACTGACGGAAATAACCCGCCCGGCCGGTGCGGCCATCAATAAGGGCATTAGTTGGTGGGTAAGCAGGAACGGAGCCAAGTGATTCACGGCCAACTGGAGCTCGAACCCCTCGTCGGTTGTCATAAACCAGCTGCTAAAAGTACCGGCGTTATTAATCAAGACATCTAAAACCCCGTTCCTCTCATCCCTAATTTGCTTGGTGATTGCTGCTGCCAACTCCCGGATCTGTTTTTGGGAAGCAAGGTCTTCTGCTTTTATATTCTGTTAATTACATCAAGAAGGGTAACTTAACTGCTGGTTTTCATAATTATAAAGGGTTGGTCCCTTTTTGAGAACGTAAACGTTTACGTTCGAGACAAGAAGAAAGGCGGTGGTTGGGGCGAGAGATAGCGCCAAAGTCAGTCACCAAAAGATTAAAAAAGGAGGAATTATGGTGAAAAAAGTAAGATACGGTTTTCTTGTCCTGTTGGTGATGGTTTTCGTCTTTTCAACCTTGAATATCAGTGCCGCCAAGGTTAAACTGGAGCTTTTCCAAAATAAACAGGAGGCAATTAAAACATTTGACGAATTAATTGCCCGCTTCGAAAAGACCCATCCCGGGGTGGACATCGAACAGAACTTTGTTCCCAATGCCGAAACCGTCATTAAAGCACGCCTGGTTAAAAACGACATTCCTGACATTATGGCCATCGGCGGGAATGCTACCTATGGCGAATTGGCCGCTGCCGGCGTTTTATACGATTTCTCGAAAGAACGGGCTGTTAACATGGTACATAGCTCTTACATTGAAATGCTAAACCGTTTAGCCGGGAAGAAAGTTCCGAATGGCATCCCCTATTCGGCCAATGCCAATACAGTATTGTATAACAAGGATAAATATGCGGAACTTGGTTTGACGGTTCCCCGGACTTGGGATGAATTTATTGCCACCGCTGAAAAGATTAAACAAGCAGGGCAAGTCCCGTTGTACTTGACATTTAAAGACGCCTGGACCTGCATGGTTCCCTGGAATACTTTGGCTTCTAATCTCCATGGCGATGATTTCTTTGACAAAATGGAAACCGGCCAGACTTCCTTTGCCGAACGGTACCCGGAAGTTGCCGAAAAAATGCTTGCTTTGTTAAATTACGGTCACAACGATAATTTTGGTGTCGGTTATGACCAGGGGAATACGGCCTTCGCCAATGGCGCATCCGTCATGTATCTCCAGGGGATCTGGGCTATTGGTTCGATTAAAGCCGCCAATCCCGATATTAATATTGGTGTATTCTCCCTGCCGGCGACCAATGATCCAGCGAAAAACCGCTTGGTTTCCGGGGTTGACACTGTCCTGACGATCCCGGCCCGCGGCCGGCACAATAAAATCGCGCTCGAATTCATCTATTTCATCTTGGAAAAAGAAAATGCCGAGTATTATATCAACCAGGAAAATCTCTTTTCGGCGGTAAAAGAAGTTTATCAGACCTCGCCGGATCTCGTCGGTATCAGAGAATACTTTGAAACCGGTAGAATCACCAGTTTTGCCGACCATTATTATCCACCGGGAATGCAAGTGGCCAATCTGATTCAGGAGTTCCTTTTGAAGAAAGATGTTCCAGCCTTCCTGAGAGTTATGGATAATGAAGCGGCGATTGTGGATGGCTGCAGTGTCTGGAAGCTGTTCTGGAAAGTCGTTTTCCCGTTGATGGCCCCGATCAACGCGACCGTTGGTGTCTTAACGGTCTTGTGGGTTTGGAACGATTTCCTCCTTCCGCTGGTCATGCTGAGCCGGCCCGACCAAATGACCTTACCTTTGGTCCAGTTTGTCTTCCAAAGCCAGTTTGATACCAATTATAATCTGGCCTTTGCTTCCTATTTGATGGTTTTGTCCCCGGTTATTGTTGTGTACATTATTGCGCAAAAGTGGATTATCAGTGGCGTGATGCGGGGGGCGATCAAGGGATAACCCTCAATCCGGTTTTCACCTGAATTAGGCACCAAAAGAGAGGGTGGGGATAAGCGGTTGTATGACAACCCAAAACCCCTTAGCATTAAGAGAAGAGAGGTAGAACCGATGGACTTAAGAGAACGGAGTATTGAAATAATTAAAGAGAATCAGGATGCTTCAGGCGCTTATATTGCCTCGCCAAACTTCGAAAATTATCAGTACAGCTGGCTGCGGGATGGAAGCTTTATCGCTTATGCGATGGACCGGGTGGGTGAAGTCGATTCGGCTGACCGCTTCTACCGGTGGGTGGCACAGGTCATTGCGGCCCGGGAAGAGAAAGTCCGGGATTTAATAGGGAGGAAGCAACAAGGGTTGCCCATTACCCCGCAGGAGTTTTTACCCACCCGCTACCGTTTGGATGGAAGTGATACCAATGATAACTGGGCCAATTTTCAACTGGATGGTTATGGAACTTGGCTTTGGGGCCTTGCGGAACATATAAAAATTACCGGCCGGAAGGAATTACTCGATCGGTATCAAAAAGGAATAGCGTTAACCGTTGATTATTTACTTAGTTTCTGGACAGAGCCGAACTATGATTGTTGGGAGGAATATGTGGATTTGGTCCACCCGTCTACTTTGGCGTGTATTGCCGGCGGGCTGGAGCGGATAAATCAATATTTGGAACGAGCGGACATCGGGGCGACGGTAAAAGCGATCAAGAGTTATATCAAAGACCACTTTGTCCATAATGGTCATATAGTCAAAGCGAACGGGTTTACCGGAGTCGATGCCAGTTTACTCTGGATGGCGGTCCCGTTTCGCCTGTTTCCCCTGGACGATCCGGTCTTGAAAGCGACAGTCGGGCGGATCGAACGGGATCTTTTCAAAAAGCAGCAGGGTGTCCACCGCTATCTACAGGATACCTACTACGGGGGTGGCGCCTGGATCCTGTTAACGGCGTGGTTGGGCTGGTATTATTTACTTGAAAGGCGGGTCCAGGAAGCGATCCGGATTAAAGAATGGATCGAGGCCCAGGCCAACGACCGGGGCGAACTGCCGGAGCAAGTACCCATCAACCTTAATCAGGAAAGCACTTACCAAAACTGGGTTGAGAAGTGGGGGCCTATTGCCCAGCCGCTTTTATGGTCCCATGCGATGTATCTGATTTTGGTGGATGAGTTAACAACCGCTTTGACAAACCGGTGACAGTAAGATAGTGAGGGGAAGGATCCTTAATGAATCCGACAATCAAGGATGTGGCTCGGGAAGCGGGGGTATCGGTGGCGACCGTTTCCCGCGTGCTCAATAACCTGCCGGGGTATACGGAGGAAACCCGGCGCCGGGTGCTGAAGGTCATTAAGGAGCTTGGTTACCAGCCTAATGCCCTCGCACGAGGGCTGGTCTGTAAACGATCCCATACCATTGGGATTCTGATGCCTAGCCTTTCGAGTATGGTTACTTCCGAGATGTTAAAGGGGATCGAGCGACAGGCGCATAACAATGAAAAAAGCGTCATTGTTTGTAATACCGACAATGACGGCATCCGGACTCTGGAATACTTGGATGTGCTCAAAGAAAAACAGGTGGATGGCATCATTGTCGTCAGTGCAAACCTTACCCCGGTTCAGTATAGAAAATTAGTTCAGTTCAAAAAGCCTGTGGTTTTGGTTTCGACCTGTTATGCGGGGGGAACCTTGCCTTACGTGAAGGTGGACGACGAAGCGGCCGCCTATGATGCCACGCTCTATCTCTTAAAGAAAGGACACCGGCGCATCGGGATGCTCAGTGGGACCAAAGAAGATAGGATTGCCGGTTTTCCCCGGATTCAAGGATACAAGAGGGCTTTAGCGGAGTACGGAGTCACCTTGGGGGAGGAGTTTATCGCTTATGGCGATTTCACTTTTCGCAGTGGGATCAAGGCGATGGCGCAACTGTTGGAGACAGCTTCCGGAATGACGGCCGTTTTTGCCGCCAGTGATGAAATGGCCGCCGGGGCGTTGGTCTGTGCTTATAAACGGGGAATTAAAGTACCTGATGATTTATCAATCATCGGGTATGACAACACCCAGATCGCGGAGATGACAATCCCTCCCTTGACCACGCTAAGCCAGCCCTTTTACCACATGGGTGAACTGGGAATGATGATGTTGATTGACAATATCGAGCAGGGTAAGAAAATGGAAAGCCGGATCCTGCCCCATACCATTCAAGAGCGGGAAACGGTAAAAGAGTTATTTCAAAAATAAAGAAGGAAGGAGGCGTCATCTGACGCCTCCTTCCTTCTCCTGTCTGGCGTTTACCTAACATGCTGTTCTTGGTGGAACACAGATGACTTGGCCGGGATTGATCTGGTTTGGATTCGGGATCTGTGGATTGAAGCGAATGAGGCAATTTAAGGGAATACCGAACCGGTTGGCGATATTAAACATGGTATCGCCGGCCCGAACCGTATACAGGAATCCCCCGGGTGGGCATTGGGGTTGGGGTACTCCGACACAGGCGGATGCCGGGGGCACACAAAGGACCTGGCCCGGGAAGATCAGATTCGGGTTCGGGATCTGTGGGTTGAAGCGAATGAGGCAATCCAAAGGAATCCCGAAACGGTTGGCGATGTTGAACATGGTGTCGCCAGCCCGCACCGTGTACAAGATCCCACCTGGTGGACATTGAACCGGTGTTGGCGCGCAAGCGGACGCCGGTGGGATGCACAAGACCTGACCAGGGAAGATTTGATCGCCGACTACTTGTGGATTGAAGCGGCGTAAGCAATCTAAAGGAATGTTGAAGCGGTTGGCGATGCTAAAGAGGCTGTCTCCAGGCTGAACCGTGTACAAGAATCCTCCCGGCGGACATTGCGGTTGCGGGACACAAGCGCTGGCCGGCGGGATGCACAGGACTTGGCCAGGGAAGATTTGGTCGCCGACCACTTGCGGATTGAAGCGGCGTAAGCAATCTAAAGGAATGCCGAAGCGGTTGGCGATGTTAAAGAGAGTGTCTCCGGGCTGAACCGTGTAGAAGAATCCTCCTTGCGGACATGACGACGGGGGTGGCGTTGTACAAGCGGATGCCGGCGGGATACACAAGACCTGACCGGGGAAGATCTGGTCGCCGACCACTTGCGGATTGAAACGGCGTAAACAATCTAAAGGAATGCCGAAGCGGTTGGCGATGCTAAAAAGGGTGTCTCCGGCACGCACCGTATATAGAATACCCCCTGGCGGGCAGGCAGGTTGTTGCATTGGTTCAGGAGCCGGGGTGGTTTCGACAACGTTTTGTTCCTTTTCGGACATTTTGGCACCTCCTCACGGGATAAGTACTGTTCAATCCTGATATTAAGGTATTCGTCGGGCCGAAGGGAGGCACCAAGATTTCGGCATAAAACTTTATTCCATAGGAATAAAGGTATTTGTGCCCAAGTTTTTTGGGGGAGGGCAAAGGATTATTTTGTCTAATTCTTCATTTAAGAAGATGTTTATAAACCAGTTTGTCCATAGGAGACAACTTGTCTTGCGGAGGAGGATTTTCTTTGGCGCAAATTAAAGCGGTTATTTTCGATTACGGTGGTGTGATCTCCACGGACCAGGTGCGCTCGGAGGTCGAAGCGATGTTGGGGCTGCTTCGGGTGGAGGAAAGTCAGTTTTACCGCTGGTATTACCATTACCGGCCCTATTATGATCTGGGCAGTACCGGTGAGGAATATTGGCAGAAGGTTTTAGCGGCCTGTGGAGTGGATTATTCTCCGGAACTAGCGTCCAAATTGATCACCCATGATGTCAAGAGTTGGACGCAGTTAAATCCGGCTGTTCTTGAGTGGGTAGCCGATTTGAAAATCGACGGCTATCAATTGGGGATCATCTCCAATATGGTTTGGGAAGTTCTGGACTATATGCGAGCCCATTTTGACTGGTTAAGGCAGGACCTCTTTACCAGTCAAGTTTATTCTTGTCATTGGCGGGTTATCAAGCCGGACCCACGGATCTACCGGATCAGCCTTGAGGAGCTGGGACGCAAGCCGGAGGAATGTTTATTCATTGATGACCGGGAAGCCAATCTTGCAGCCGCCCAAAAACTCGGGTTTAAAGTTTTCCATTTTCAGGGGCCGGCCGCTTTCGAGGATCTCCAATCATATTTCGCTTTATGTGCGGACTGATCGCAAAAGACCGGGCTGGGCCCGGTCTTTTTTTGGACATTTTTGGTTTGGCCTTTTCGTACATCAGCCGGGGATGCAAACTTGCTGTCCGACCTGTAATTGGTTGGGGTTGATCCCGGGGTTCGCAGCCGTAATGGCAGCGACCGTGGTGCCAAAACGTTGGGCGAGACTAAAGAGGGTATCCCCGGAGCGGATAATGTAGATAAAGCCGGAACAGGTTCCTGGACTTGGGGTTGGTGCCGGTGCGGGAATGCAAATCTGTTGCCCCACTTGCAAATTATTCGGGTTAACGCCAGGGTTGGCGGAGGTTAAAGCCTGTACTGTCACACCAAAACGGGACGCGAGGGCAAAGAAGGTATCGCCGGCCCGGATTGTGTAGAGAAAACCGCCAGGACAGGGGCCGGGCGCGGGAGCACGCGCGGGAACGCAGATCTGTTGTCCAATCTGGAGACGATTGGGATCGACCCCCGGGTTCGCCGCTTGAAGGGCGGTCACGGTGGTACCGAAGCGCCGGGCGATACTAAAGAAGGTATCACCAGCTCTGATGGTGTAGGTAAAACCACCGGGGCAAGGACCGGGGCCGGGCGCCACCGGAATGCAGATCATCCGTCCGACTTGTAGAGAGTTGGGATCAAGGCCGGGGTTGGCGTTGAGGATGGCCTGGACAGTGGTGTTAAACCTCTGGGCCAGGGCGAAAAGGGTGTCGCCGGGAATAATGGTATAAACGGTGCCGCCGGGACAGGAGATCTGACTGATGACCATATTTTGTTCATTCATGCCCATCTTTGATTCCTCCATTCGTAATCTACTACAAACTATGCGGGATGCGGGTAAAAGGTAAGAGGTCAAAGTAACTACTTATTGGGCATAAAACCGAAATAAGTGTGAAAATCATAGAAAAGGCTTTCGTGCGGCGGGGGAGATGGGATTTAGACCTTAAAGAACTGGATATACTGTGAAAAGCGGTTGTTGTCTAGTTTTGGCGGAGAAGAAAGGGGGGGAGCAACGATGAACGCCGACTGGATTGATGAGCATTACTATTATCCCGGTGACGATCTGGGTGCCGTGTACACCCCCGCGCGGACCGTCTTTACGGTTTGGGCACCTACCGCCCGCGAAGTAAGTCTGTGTACTTACCGTCAAGGACGGGGCGGGGTTAAAACTGTTTACCCCATGGTCCGGGAAGAGAGCGGAGTCTGGCGCGGGCAGGTGGAAGGCGACTGTCACGGGCTGTATTACACCTATGCGGTTACCCATGAAGACCGTACTTATGAAGTGATGGATCCCTATGCCCGCGCGGCCGGGGTTAACGGCGACCGGGGGATGGTGGTGGACCTCGCCCGCACCAACCCGGAGGGTTGGGCCGGGACCGCGCGGCCCGTTCTGGAGGCGATGGTGGATGCGATCATCTATGAATTGCATGTCCGTGATTTTTCAACCCATCCGCAAGCGGGAATCCAGCATAAGGGTAAATTTTTGGCTTTTACGGAAGCCGGGACCAGGGGGCCCATGGGCGTAAAGACCGGCCTCGACCACTTGGCTGATTTGGGCATCACCCACCTGCATTTACTGCCGGTCTTTGATTTCGCCTCCGTTGATGAGGCCGAACAAGAACATCCCCAGTTCAACTGGGGATACGATCCGAAAAACTTTAACGTTCCGGAAGGATCCTACGCGACCGATCCTTTCGACGGCACCATGCGCATCCGGGAGTTGAAGGCGGCCATTCAAAACCTGCACCGGCGGAAGATTGGCGTCATTATGGACGTAGTTTACAACCATACCTACAAAGCCTGGGATTCCAATCTCAACCGGTTGGTCCCCGGGTATTATTACCGGATGAATCCGGATCGTAGTTTTGCCAACGGTTCGGGGTGCGGTAACGAATTGGCCACCGAACGGCCAATGGTGCGGAAACTAATCCTTGATTCGGTGGTCTACTGGGCCAGCGAATACCGGTTGGACGGTTTCCGTTTTGACTTGATGGGACTCATCGATCTGGAAACCATGCGGCAGATCCGGCAGGCCCTTGACCGTGTAGCCCCCGGGATCATCGTTTACGGAGAGGGTTGGACCGGCGGGCCTTCACCGCTCCCGGGCGAGCGGGCCGCGCTGAAAGGAAATGCGTCCCATGTGCCGGGGATTGCCTTTTTCAACGATTCGGCCCGGGACGGGATTAAGGGGCATGTTTTTTACGGATCGGAACCGGGTTTTGTCAATGGCCGTCCCGGTCTGGAGGAGAGTGTTAAGTTTGGTATTGTGGCGGCCACCGCCCATCCCCAGCTTTGTTATGAGCGGGTCAATTATGACCACGGACCCTGGGCCAGTTCGCCGGAGCAATCAGTGGTCTATTGTGAAGCCCATGACAACCTGACCCTCTGGGACAAGCTGGCCATAACCAATCCGGATGAACCGGAAACCCTGCGCATCAAAAGGCATAAATTGGCCGGCGCGATTGTGCTGACCAGTCAAGGGATTCCTTTTCTCCACGCCGGACAGGAATTTCTCCGGACCAAGGGCGGGAACGCCAACAGTTATTTGGCGCCGGACGAGGTTAATCAGTTGGATTGGGCACGCAAAGCCCGTTATGAAGAAGTTTACACCTACTACCGGGGTTTAATTGCGCTGCGCAAAGCCCATCCGGCTTTCCGCCTGCGGACCACCGAACAGATCCAAACCCACCTCCGGTTTCTCGATCTGCCGGAACAGCTCATCGGTTATATCCTTGCGGAGCATGCCAACGGCGATCCCTGGCGGACAATTGTGGTCCTTTTCAACGCGAAAAGCACCCCGGCTACGGTGGCCCTCCCCGGTGACGATTGGGTGGTCGTCGTTGACCAGCAGCGGGCTGGGACCGAGGCTTTGGCCGCACACCATTCCAACGCAGTGGAGGTACCCCCGCTCAGCGCCTTGGTCCTGGTGGACCGGGCCAGTTTTGCGCAAAACCTGGGCGGCCAAGGAAAGTTTGCTTAATTTGGGGCGCAGAGGAGCCGGCGTAGTGGTGCCACCGTCACTCTTCTTGTGCTCCTCCCTTGTCTTGTGCTCCCCCCCTGAACAAGGGAAAAGGCTGGCCGAAGATTAACTCCCAGAGGTTGGCCGGGGGCTGGCAGGCTTCACAGGTGGCGGTGGGGTGGGCGCCCCAGACAAAGCTTTTCTCCTCCACCTTCTGGCAGTGGGGATTGGGCAGGAGCCCGGTTCTTTGACAGACCTGCAGCCGGATTTTGCGGTGGCGGGCGCAGTACACCGTTGGTTCGGAGCCGTAAAGAAAAAATTCGTTATAACTTGGGCAATCCGGTGAGGCCAGGAGGCCGGTTTCCCGGCAGATCCGGCGGGAGACAATCCCTTCGGGGATGGAGAAATTCCGGACGGGCGTGTCCGCTAAGGCCTTCTTCATGAAAGCCGCCCACAAAGGGGCGGCCAGGGAACCGCCGCCGGCGGGGAGCGGCTTGTTCTGGTCATCGCCAAGATAAACCACGGCGGCCAAATCGGGGGTGAACCCGACAAACCAGGCATCCCGGTTCCCTTGGGAGGTTCCGGTTTTGCCCGCGGCGGGCCGTTGCAGGGTCGCCCGGACACCGGCGGCCGTCCCGCCGGGGCCGACCACATCCTGGAGGACGGAGGTGATCAGGAAAGCCAGCCGTTCATCGATGACCTGGCGGGGACGGGCTTTCCGTTCCCAGATCATTTTGCCCTCCGCGTTGTAAATCCGTTGCACGGCATGGAGGGGGACGGCTTTCCCGCCGTTGGCAAGCGGGAGATAGGCCTGGAGAAGTTCAAAAGGAGTCACTTCCGACGTGCCTAAAGCGAGGGAGAGGTTCTCCGGCAAGGCGCTGGTGATTCCCAACCGGCGGGCCATATTGATGGTGGGTTTCATTCCCAACCGTTGGTGCAAGGTGACCGCTACAATATTGCAGGAGGTGGCCAAGGCTTCGCGCAAACTCAAGTCCCGGTTATGATAGGGCTGGCTGCCATAATCCCGGGGTTGATAGACCTCGGTCTCGGTCGTGGGAAAGGAGACAGTCCGGCAAGGTATGGATGAAGCCAAGGTATAACCTGCTTCCAGGGCGGCCAGGTAGACAAAGGGTTTAAAGGTGGAACCCGGTTGGCGGAAGGCGCTGGTGCTACGGTTGAACGGTGTTTTAAAGTAATCGGTGCCGCCCACCAAAGCTTTGATCGCCCCGCTGGCGGGGTCGGCGGCAATCAATGCCCCCTGGGGTTGAAGCTCCTTTTGGAGTGGGGCCAGGCGGTTTTGTAAGGCTTCTTCCGCCGCTTTTTGCATGGGGAGAGAAAGGGTGGTTTCGATGGTCAGGCCGAGATTTTGGATCTGTTCTTTTGAAATGTTGAGGATCCGGCTGGTTTCTTCCAGAGCGTAGTCGAGGAAGTACAAAGCCTGCCGAGGTGTTTTCTTGAGACCGGGCAGGCGCAGCGGTTCCTGTAAAATCTCCTCCTGTTCTTCAGGGGAAATGGCCCCGACCGCGGCCATCCGTGCCAGGACCGTCTGCAGACGACGGGTGGCCGCCTCCCGGTTGAGATAGGGCGAGTAGAGACCGGGGCCTTTCGGCAGCCCGGCCAGCAAGGCAAGTTCCGCCCGGTTCAACGCGGAGAGCGGACGGCCAAAATAGGTGAGGGCGGCGGTTTTGACCCCAAAGGCCCCGTGGCCGAAGTAGATCTGGTTGAGATACATCTCCAGGATCTCATCTTTTGTGTAATGCAGTTCCAGCCGTAAAGCCAAAAAAAGCTCCTTTAACTTGCGGATGATGGTCCGTTCCGCCGACAAATAGCAATTTTTCGCCACTTGTTGCGTGATGGTACTGAACCCTTGTAATCCTTCCCGCACAAACAGATTATGATAGAGGGCGCGGCCGAAACTGACCGGACTAAACCCGTTGTGTTGATAGAAACGGTGGTCTTCCACGGCTAAAAAGGCCTGTTGCAAAAAGGATGGAATCTCCGCCAGCGTGGCCAGTTCCCGGTTTTCCCGGTAGAGCAGGGCGATGACCTCGCCTTCGGCGCTGAGGACCCGGCTGGTTACCGGTTGCTCGGGCGGGGCCAACGGCAGGCAAAGGATGACCAGGAGGGTGACGGTTACCGCCAGAAAGACCTTTTGGAGCAGAACGCGCCAGTGCCGTTTTAAGGCGGCCAAACCTTTTTTCCCAACTTTTTCTTTTCTCATCTCATCCATTTATATTCCCACCCGCATCTCGGAAATGATCGCTGAAAAGAAAACGCCCTAGCGAGGGGGCGTTTTTTTGTGCTTGGCTTCAGGAGCATCCTGTAAATTCTTCCGGGACAAACGGTGGTAGTTTAAGACTTTCCGCCCCCACAGGGCAAGGTTGAGGATGGCCAGTTTTTTCAGGAAGCCTTTAATCATGGATTCTCCTTCTTAGAGGGCAAGGGCTAGATCTTCAAATTTTCTTTTGACGTTCTCGGCGGAGGAGTAGATCCGGTAATCCAGATCGGGAAAGATGTTATCTTTGGCTTCGAGTTCCTGGAGCCATTTTTCGTTAATCCGGTTCCCCATGATCTGCTCGTAAAGACCAATCAAACGCCCGATGTGGTCCTGGGTCCGCCGTACCGCATATGGCACCACGGTGCCGGTTTTCATGATGAACGCCCAATCGCTGCTCTGGGCGAGGAGGAGTTCGCGGGCGGCCTGGTTCAGGGCCCGCCGTAAAAGACCGGTGGCCTCCGGGAAGGTGTTGGCCAGCTCCACCATGCGTTTGGCTCCCTGGTGGAGATGCCGGTAAATCCAGTCGTTGCTCCCTTCCAACCAGACCTCGTTGTATCCCTTATAGCCCCAACTGGAGAGGGAAGGGGTACTGACCTGATTCCGCGGGTACAGCCCCAAATAATCGGAGGGGGTGACCAACTTGATTGTTTGCTGGTCGTAATAGATCTTCCGGATCAAGAAATCCAACCATTGGGGTCCTTCGAACCACCAGTGCCCGAAGAGTTCCGCGTCGTAAGGGGAGACAATAATCGGTTTCCGGTCCAAAATCGACGCCAGGTATTCGACCTGTTTTTCGCGGTTGAACATGAAGTTGCCCGCGTGGATCGCCGCCTTTTCCCGGGCCCAGTCCGGGTTATAAGGTTGTTTGTCATGGGTACGCCCGGTAATCCGGTAATACTTGATCCCGGTGTTGATCCGCAGACCGCTGGGGTCGATATAAGGTCTGATGTATTCGTATTCCAGGTCGTAACCGATATCACGGTAAAATTCCCGGTAGTCGAAGTCGCCGGGGTACCCCTCGTTGGCACTCCATACTTGTTTGGAAGATTCCAGATCCCGGCCGAAAGCGGCGACGCCCGAAGGACAGTACACGGGGGCGAAATTTCCGTACTTGGGCCGGGGCGAAGCATGGAGGATGCCGTGGGCATCGGTGAAAAAGTAACGGATGCCGTAATCGCGGAGAATCTCGTCATCCCCCGGATTATAACCGCATTCGGGCAACCAGATCCCCCGCGGGGGACGCCCAAAGCAACGGGTATGGTATTCGACGGCGTAGTGGATCTGGGCCCGGACGGCTTCCCGGTGCAGCATTAAGGGGAGATAGCCATGGGTGGCCCCGCAGGTAATCAGTTCGAGATACCCTTCATCCTGCAAACGCCGGAAGGGAGCGACCAGGTTTTTCTGGCATTTTTCCGCAAAGTACCAGCGAGAAAAAGTGAACATATCGTAATAGTAATGGGCCATGCGGTTAAACTCCGGAAGCCAACGGGTGCGTTCGATCTCCTTCGCGGCCAGTTCGATCAGTTTGTCCAGGTGTTTGAGGTAACGGTCCTGCAGCAACTGGTCATTGAGCATGGAAAGGAGGGGCGGGGTTAAGCTCATCGTTACCCGGTAACGGACCCCGTCTTCCGCCAGTTTTTCAAAAACCTTCAATAAAGGGATATAAGTTTCGGTAATCGCTTCAAAGAGCCATTTTTCTTCCAAAAAATGTTCATGTTCGGGGTGGCGAACAAAGGGCAAATGGGCGTGGAGCACCAGGCAGAGATAGCCTTTTTCCAACGAAAACAACCTCCCTCAAGCACTCATCCCGATTGGCGGAGGAGCTTTTAATAGGTTTCTTTGGTGACCTCGGGAATGATGGTGATCGCGTCCTTTCCATCCTGGGAGCGGGCGGTCACCGGAATCCTTTTCCGCCCGTCCGGCAAGGCCATCCGGAGCGTAAAGGTACCGTCGGGGCGCAAAGGGACCGGCTGCCCGTCCACCGTTAAACTGGCGGACGGTTCGGTCGCACCGTAAAGGATGAGTTCCGTATTCAAGACCAGCCAGAATTGGCGTTCTTCCGGAGGCGGGCCGAACGGACTGCTTATGCTGCTAACCGCGCCCGACCCCATCTCCCGTTCCAACCTCTTGAGCAGGGATTCGGCCAATTCGACCGAACCGGCCTGCGGATCGCCGGCCAGCTGGTAGAGACGGCGGAAATCCTCCTCGACAAGCATCCATTCTTCATCGATTACTTCCGACACGGTGGCCCGGGGTGTGACCACCGTGTTGGAGCGGGCCAGGGCCACAAATTCCCCCGACGGGGCAATGTAGCCCAGCTCAACGGTGTACCGGCGGTTGGGCTGCACATTAAGGTACCAATGGCCGGTGACCGGGTTAACGGGAACATTAAAAAATCCCGGTTCCATGCCGCCGGATTCTTGCTCTTCCCACACCCTAAGGCTGAGTGGGGTTCGTTGCCAATCTCCGAACATTTTTTCCAGGTTTTCCTTGACCTCCCGGCTAAAATCCCAGTAGGTATACAGCCAGAAGGGGTCACGAATCAGCAGCGTTATTGAAGTTTCATTATAAGAAGACGGAAGGGGAAACCTGGGTTCCTCACCCGGTGGCGGCGGATAGGTCTGCGGTGACAGGCCGGTCGTATAGACGGGTTCCGGAGTTTTTTTCTCGGCGGCCGCTTTGGCGTGGGCTTCAGCGGTGGTTTGGTTCTGCTTAAAAACCAGATTTAAACTTTCAATGAGTTCATCTTTTTTCATTCGGGAGCGGTTTTTAATCTTTAGTTTTCTGGCTAAAGAGAGCAGCTCTTCCCTGGTCTTTTTGGCCAGTTCTTCGCGGGTCATCCCCATCCCCCTTCCGTAGAATCTTCCGTAGAATAAAAAATTACTTCTTATAATATGACTCAATGGTTTCGGGAATATGCAAATCCTTGATGAAGATAAATAATTTGGCAGGAAAAAGCAGCGTAATCAAGAATTAGATGATGACGATTTGCCGGGAGGAAGAAAATGCGGTTTTTCACCAAAGCTACCATTAGCATCCTGTTAATATTTGCCATCATACCGCTTGTTTGGTCGGCGCCACCTCCTCCTTACCAGTACATGGCCAAAGACTATCTCTATGAGGCTTGGTTTAAAATCGAAGCCGCCGATTTGCTGGGGACAGGTGCCAGTCAATTGGTGGTGCTTGGACGGGATTACTTGGCCGGCCGTCTCTCTTTGCAGCTTTTATCCTGGGAAGGGGGAAAACCGGCGAGCAAGTGGGAGAGCCCCAATCTCTTGGCGGAAGGGCCGGTTATGATGAGTGTCGGACGGCCTTTGCCCGGCGGCGCGCCGGCGCTGATCGTCCTGACCCAGGCTTACGTCTATCTCTATACCTGCCAGGATGAGAAGATTATCCTCTCTTCCCAATTTAAGCATGCCCTTTCTCCCGTGGAATTATCAGTGGCTGATCTTGACGGGGACGGTCAGGATGAATTGCTGGTGGTCCGTCTGGGCGAGCGGCGACCAAGTTACGATGAGCATGTGGTCGAAGTTTACCGCCTGACCGAAGCGGGGATGGTCAAGATCGGCAGCAGTGGTTTGCTGGGCCAGATCCGGGCTCTGACGGCCGGGGATTTAGACGGGGATGGCTTGGCCGAAGTGGTGACCGATACGGGATTAAGTAGTCGGGCCGGGGTATTCACCGTTTTGGAGTGGGATGCGGAGAGGCAGGAGTTGGTTACCGGCTTGCGGGTGGAGAATCTCCTGGCGACCATGGCGTTTGGTCTGACCATTGCCGCCGGGGACAACGGGCCGCTGCTTTATACGGCGGACGGGTGGGGACGACTGAACCGTTTTCGTCTGGTGGACGGCCAGTTGATTCCCATCAGCGAACATTATTCCTTTCCCAATGGGTTGATTGGGGTTGCCGTCGGCGACCTGGACGGGGATGAACAAAAGGAGATCATAGTGGTTGGTCATCCCAACAATCTATATGTTGTTAGTTTAAACTAGATTTAATATTAAAAGAAGAGGTTTCCGGAGTAGCTTGGTTAATAATAACATCAAATGGTGTCCATTACGTGGAGGTTTAAAAATGAGAAAACTGATCGTTGGCGTGATGGGAGGAGGAGAAGGCGCTTCTCCGGAAGTCTGTGAGATGGCCTACAAACTTGGCGGTCTCATCGCCCAGCAGGGTTGGATCCTTTTAAATGGCGGCTGGGGCGTAGGGGTGATGGAGGCGTCGGCCCGGGGGGCGAAAGAGCACAACGGCTTGACGGTGGGGATTCTGCCGGACCGCCATAAGGATCTGGCCTCACCTTATATCGATATTCCGATTGTAACCGGAATGGGGGACGGACGTAATATCATCAATGTCCTCTCCAGTGATATCGTGGTGGCTTTACCGGGGCGTTCCGGAACGATTTCCGAGATCGCCTTGGCCTTGAAAAACGGGAAAAAAGTGATCCTCCTCAATTTCCCGCTGACTGATATCTTTGTCGAATACCAGAAAGCAGGGATCATGGTCCTTGTGCATAAACCCGAAGAAGTGATTGCCAAGATTAAAGAGTTGTATCAGCTGGAGAACGACGAAAAAGACGAATAAAAGGCTCAATTTTATCCTTGGCTTTACTGACAAAAGCGAACGCCCGCCTTAATTAAGGCCGGGCGTTCTTTTTTTCGCTTCTTCGATCAGTTCCTGTATTTCTTGGAGTTTCTCCTTCGCTTCCTGGAATTTATCCTCCGCTTCCCGGAGTTTCCGCTCTAGATTCGCCCAAAACAATTCATCGGCGGGGAGGGCGGGCGCTTTTGCTTCCGGGGAAGGTGTTGCCGTTTCGGGGGCGGGTGTTTCCCCCGCAGGAGTCGGGACCGGTGTGAGAAGGGCGTTTCCTTTTTCTTCCTTGAGCCGGCGCAGGGCTGCCTCGATGTTGTCGGCGATGACCACCTGGTCCTGCCAGACGAGGACGACCTTTTTAAACTCGGGCATCTGGGCCTGGTTGGATTGGATGTAAAATGGTTCGGCGTACAGAATGGTACCGCCGATCGGAATCACCAGCAGGTTCCCACGGATCAATTGGGACTGGCTTTGACTCCACAGCGTGATCAGTTCGGTTATTTCCGGGTGTTGGCCGATCCGGGCTTCAATCTGCATCGGCCCGAAGGTGTTGGTCCCCTTTGGCAGTTGGTACAGGATGAGCTGGCCATAGTTGGGGGGATCGCAGCGGGCGACCAACCAGGCGATCATGTTTTGCTTGCCCCGGGGTGTAAAGGGACGCATCAAGAGAAATTCTTCCTGCGTTTCCCCGGGTAAGACCAGCGTGACATAGTAGGGTTCAAGGATCTCTTCCCGGTGTGCGTAGATCTGGGTCGGCAGGCTCCAAAAATCTTCTTTTTCATAGAAGGCCTTCGCGTCGGTCAGGTGGAAGCTGAGCAGCATCTCCTGCTGCACGGTGAACAGGGCTTCCGGATACCGGATGTGTTCCTGTAAAGCAGCGGGCATTGCGGTGAACGCTTTGAACATCCGGGGAAAAACCTTCTGCCAGGTTTGGATGATGGGGTCGGCCGGGTCTACCACATAAAAATCGACAGTGCCGTGGTAGGCATCGACCACCACCTTTACCGCGTTGCGGATATAGTTATACCCGTTGGCATGCTTGGCGGCGTAGGGGAGGTGGCGGGAGACCGTGTAGGCGTCGATCATCCAGAACAACCGGTTGTCGGCGATGACGAGATAAGGGTCGTCATCGAAAATCAGGAAGGGGGCCAGCTTTGCCACCCGCTCCTTAATGTTGCGGTACAAAAGGATTTTGCTCTCCTCCCGGATATATCCAGAGAGGATGAGGTTGCGGTCGCCAAGCTCCACCGCCATGAGGAGCCGGGATAACCAGCGCCGGAGGGAGATCCCGTCCCGTCCTTGGTAAGTGGTGGTGACATTCTCGCCGCCGGTGGCCGGATAGTCAAACTCCTTTTCGCGCGTCCGGACGATCGCGTAGGAGTCTTGGCCCTCGCCGAAGTAGATCTGGGGATGGGCCAGTTCCAGGGCGGGGAGGGATCCGTCCACGACCGGGGGGATATCCTTAACCAAAAAGAGCGGTTGACCTACGTTATTGGCCTGGTTAACCGCATTCATCGCCAGACCATAACCGTGGGTGTAAACCAGGTGCCGGTTCAGCCAGTTCTGGTCTATTTTTGTGGGGTCAAGCTCCCGGGCGGCGATCATGACCTGTTTCTGTCCCCGGGGTGTCGGGTAACGGTCCAGATCAATATCGTGGAAGGTATAGTAGGAACGGAATGATTGCAGTTGGTTATAGGCGGGCAGGAGCGGCCGCCAGTCCCAGATCCGTAAATTGGCCAGGGAAGGGTGGTTGGGATCCAGAACTGACGGGTCGGCTTCTGGAACCAGCGTATAGGGTTTTACTTCGATGCGGTCCAAGCCAAACCCGAACCGGGTAAACCGGAGATGGTGCTCCAGATAGGGTTCTTCCATAATAAACTGGTTTGGTTTGACCAGCACCGTTTCGACGAGCGGCGGAAGGACCAGCAGGAAAAGGAGTAAGGAGCACAACCACAAGCCGAGGCTGCCGATGAGCAACCGGTGCCGCCGTTGTTTGAAAAGCGTTAACAACAAGAGCAGCGCGGTCAGGACCGCAATCAGTACCATGATGTTGTACCCGAAAATCCGGATATGGTGGGTGGTGTAGTCCACACCGGTCAATAAGGGCTTTTCCTCGAAGAGCAGGCCGCACCGGCTGAGGAAATAATCGGCCGCTTTGAGCAGGAAGAAGAGGACGCCCAGGATTGTCAGGTGAATACGGGCACGGGGCCAAAACTGGAACTTACGATCCTGATACCAGTAGGCTTGGGCAACGACGTAAAACAGGGTGACGCCGAGCAATGTAAGGATAATGAGGCCCAGGAGGGTGACGATCAGACGCTGATAAAAAGGATAGACAAAGAGATAGAAACCGAGATCAAGTTGGAAGATGGGGTCGGTTACCCCAAAGGCGGTGCGGTGTAAGTATTGTTGGACCACGGTCCAGTCGGGAGCCGCCCCGGGCAGCAAAAAGAGGGTTAAGACAAACGCGGTGACGGCACTGAACATGAAATGTTGCTGCGGGGTAAATTTTACCTCGGTCTGCAGTTCTAAAAAGGCTCTCTTCGTTTGCCGGAGATTCAGGAAGAGAAAGACAAAACAGAAAAGTCCCAGTCCCAAGCGGATACCCAGTTTAGTCAGGAGCGGAACCCAAAACTGTGGCAAAGCATTGAGGCTCCGGTACCACAACCAGGTAACCAGTTGGTGGGAGAAGAAAAAAAAGAGCGCCATTCCGGCCAGGAGGAGCAGGACAAGAAGGAAGACCACTTTTTTCTTCATGCGTTCACCCCCAGTTGAACTATTCACAAGCCAACATTTCTCTCCGGCTTTAACCTAATCCTGCCCCCGCAAGGATTTTACCGGAATTTTAGAAGGTATTTATCGTGGTATTGTCTAAGACATGCGGTGGAGGAATCTTCTAAAGCCGCCAATCTTAGCAGGGTTCACCAAAAAGCAACGGAAGGGATATCAGGCTTATTAACGAATAACGCAATTTATACCGTTTTAGCTTTGTTTGCATGAAATTGGTTTATATGTATTATCTTTGGAGGTGGATTGCCATGGCCGCGGCCGGCGTGAACTGGAGAAAATTGAACTGCGAAGAGAAACAGCTTGAACTTCCACTCCTTCCCCTCCGGGGCGTGATTGTCTTTCCTTATTTGATCATCCATTTGGATGTCGGGCGGGAAAAGTCGGTCAGCGCTTTAGAAGAGGCAATGGTCAACAACCGCTTGATAGTGCTGGCGGCGCAGCTTCAGGCCAAGACCAACGAGCCGGAACCTCATGATATATATAAATTGGGAACCTTGGCAGAGGTCAAGCAGTTATTGAAATTGCCCGACGGAACCCTCCGCGTACTGGTGGAAGGGCTCAGTCGTGTCCAGGTGAAAGAATTTGTGCAACGGGACCCCCATTACCGGGTTTTGGTCGAAAAAGTGGAAGAGGACGTGGTGAAAAGTCCAGAGTTGGAAGCATTGATGCGGACGACTTTCTTCCAGTTCGAACAGTATATTAAGAACAGTAAACGGGTTCAACCGGAGGTTTTGGCCTCGGTCTCCAGCATCGAGGAGCCGGGCCGGTTGGCTGATGTGATTGCTTCCCATCTCAACCTGAAAGTTGAGGATAAACAGGCCTTGTTGGAAGCGATCTCCCCCCGCGAACGCCTGGAGAAACTCTATGCGATTTTGCTTAATGAACTGGAGATCATTGAGATGGAGCGCCGGATCCACCTGCGGGTCCGGAAGCAGATGGAAAAGACGCAGAAAGAATACTATCTCCGGGAACAGATGAAAGCGATCCAAAAAGAATTGGGCGAGAAAGACGAACGGATGGCCGAGGCGGACGAGTTGCGGGCCCGGGTTGAAGAGCAGGATCTCCCGGAGGAAGTGCGGGAGCGGGCCTTGAAGGAGATCGACCGTTTGGAGAAGATGCCGCCGATGGTGGCCGAAGCGGCGGTCGTCCGGAATTATCTTGATTGGTTGTTGTCCCTCCCGTGGAATATCTATACCGAGGACCACCTCGATCTGGAGCGGGCGGAGCAGATCCTTAATGAGGACCATTATGGTCTGGATAAAGTGAAAGAGCGGATCTTGGAGTTTCTGGCCGTCCGGAAACTGACCCAAAATTTAAAAGGCCCCATCCTTTGTCTGGTTGGTCCGCCGGGCGTCGGGAAGACCTCGCTGGCCCGTTCGGTGGCGCGGGCGATGGGCCGCAAGTTCGTCCGTTTCTCCCTGGGCGGCGTCCGGGATGAAGCCGAGATCCGCGGCCACCGCCGTACCTACGTTGGGGCGATGCCGGGCAAGATTATTCAGTCCATGCGGCAAGTCGGTTCGAAAAACCCCGTCTTGCTTTTGGATGAGATCGATAAGATGTCCATGGATTTCCGGGGGGACCCGTCGGCAGCTCTGTTGGAGGTCTTGGACCCGGAACAGAATAATGCCTTCGGCGATCATTATCTGGAGGTTACTTTCGATCTCTCTCAAGTCTTTTTCATCACCACCGCGAATACAACGTATAACATTCCCCGGCCCCTCTTGGACCGGATGGAGATCATTCAGATCGCGGGATACACGGAAGACGAGAAGATGGAGATTGCCAAAAAACACCTGTTACCCAAACAGTTAAAGGTGCATGGCCTTACTAAAGAACAGTTGCTCTTGACCGATGCAGCCTTAACCGAAGTAATCCGTTCCTACACCCGCGAGTCGGGAGTTCGAAACCTGGAGCGGGAATTGGCGACGATCTGCCGGAAGACTGCCCGCCAGCTGGTGAGCAACCAAGCGACCACAGTACGGGTCGGCAAGCAAAACCTCCATAAATTCCTGGGTATTCCCAAGTTCCGGTATGGTCTGAAGGAGGAAGGGGACCGGGTTGGTGTGGCGACCGGGTTGGCCTGGACCGAAGTGGGCGGGGATATTCTGACGATCGAAGTCTCGGCCATCAAGGGGAAAGGGAATCTCCTTCTAACCGGGAAACTGGGGGAAGTGATGCGCGAATCGGCCCAGGCCGCCGTCAGTTATATCCGGTCCCGGGCCAGAGCTTTCGGCATTGACGAGAATTTCCACGAAAACATTGATCTGCATATCCACGTGCCCGAAGGGGCGATTCCAAAAGACGGACCTTCCGCCGGGATTACGATGGCAACGGCAGTGGTTTCGGCCCTTTCCGGTGTTCCGGTCCGCAGTGACGTGGCGATGACCGGGGAGATCACCTTGCGGGGCCGGGTCTTGCCGATTGGCGGGTTGAAGGAAAAGGTTCTGGCAGCCCACCGGGCGGGGATCAACACGGTCATAATTCCGAAGGAAAACCAGAAAGATATGGAGGAGATTCCGGCACCGGTGGCCCGGAAACTCCGTTTCGTCCTGGTGGAAGAGATGGATGCGGTGTTGAAGGAAGCGCTCGCCACTTCGGCGGTGGCAGAAGATGTGGGGTAAGGTTTCCTTATCCATCGCGGCGGCAATTTCATGAATCCACCAGCATCCAGATGTGATTTTCGCTTTTAATTAGCGGTCTATATAGTTGTGTATAGTTGTTTGGAAGACAACAGGGATCAAGGAGGCGATCCGTTGAACGAGCGGACTTACCGGGTTTTGGAGTTTGAAAAAATTCTGGCCCGGTTGTCGACCTATGCCAGCAGTTCTTTGGGGAAAGAATTGGCCCTGAAGCTTCGGCCGTCGTGTCAGCCGGATGAGATTAAAAGATGGCAAGCGGAGACGACGGAAGCTTGCCGTTTGTTCCAAAGCGGAGAAAAGGTTCCCCTCGGGGGGATTCATGACCTGCGGGCTGCTTTTAAGAAAGCCGGTCTGGGGGGTGTTTTGTCGCCGGAAGAGCTGGCGGCGGTGGGCGATACTTGCCGGGCCGCCCGTTTGTTCAAGGCTTTTTTCCGCGGGGAGAACGCGGAGCTGGCTCCTACTCTGGCGGCTTTGGCCGCGGGTTTGACGGCTTTTCCCGATTTGGAACGGGAGATTGAACAGGCGATCGAACCGGAAGAGGGGCGGGTGAAGGATCAGGCCAGCCCGTTACTTTCCCGGCTCCGGGCGCAGATCCGAACTTATCAGAACCGCATCCGCGATAAACTGGAGACACTGGTCCAAGGGACCGAAACCCGAAAGTACCTGCAAGAGGCCTTGATCACCGTACGGAACGGTCGTTACGTCATCCCGGTTAAGCAGGAGTACCGCCAGGCGATCCCGGGGATTGTGCATGACCAGTCGGCCAGTGGGGCCACTTTGTTTATTGAGCCCATGGCGGTGGTGGAGATTAACAACCAATTACGCCAGGTGGAGGCGGAGGAAGAGCAGGAAGTCACCCGGATCCTGGCGGCCCTTAGTGCGCTGGTGGGGGACGTGGCGGCTCCGGCCCAGGCTAATCTGGAGATTTTGGCCCGTCTGGACTTGGCTTTTGCGAAAGCACGGTACAGCCAAGCTTTGGCTGGAACTGAACCGGTGATTAACAATGAAGGGTATATCCGGCTCCTGGGGGCCCGCCATCCCCTGTTGGAAGGGAATGTGGTCCCCATCGATCTGGAACTGGGCCGCAGTTTTCACACGTTGGTCATCACCGGACCGAACACCGGCGGGAAGACGGTCACCCTGAAGACGGCCGGACTATTAACCCTGATGGCCCAGTCCGGGCTGCATCTGCCCGCGTCATCCGGCTCGGAAGTGGGGGTCTTTACCGGAATCTATTGTGATATCGGGGATGAGCAAAGCATTGAGCAGAGCCTCAGTACTTTTTCAGCCCACATGACCAATATTATTGCGATTTTGCAGGAAGCCAAGGGCGAAGGCTGCCTTGTCCTCCTGGATGAACTGGGGGCCGGGACCGACCCGGCCGAAGGGGCCACCCTGGCCATTGCCCTGCTCGAAGAGTTCCACCGGCGGGGGGTCAGGACGATCGCCACTACCCACTACGGAGACTTAAAGGTTTTTGCTTATAATACCCAAGGGGTTCAGAATGCGTCGGTCGAATTCGACCCCCAAACCCTCGCCCCCACTTACCGTTTGCTCATCGGCCTGCCCGGCCGTAGTAACGCTTTTGCGGTGGCTTCCCGTCTGGGGCTGGACCCGGCCATTATTGACCGGGCGCGCCAGCTCCTCTCCCCCGGGGAACGGCGGGTTGAAGACTTGATCGGCGAGATCATGAAAGAACGGCAGTTATTGGAGCAGGAACGGCATGATGCTTCTGCTCTGCGGCTGCGGGCCCAACGGGACGAACAACAATTACGAGCCGAGCTTGCGGAACTGAAGGCGAAAAAAGAAGAGCTCTTAAAAGCGGCGCGGGAGGAAGCCCGTGCCCTCGTGCGCGAAACCCGGCGGGAGATGGACGAACTGCTCCGGAGTTTGCAGGAGGCGGCGGACCAGAGTACGCGCAGCCGGTTGGCGAACCAAGCCCGGGCGGTGCTGCAAAAACGCCTGGCCGAACTGGAGGAGCCTTTACTGCCCGCTGACGAGGAGTACCGGGGCGAACTGGAGGTAGGAATGCGTGTTCGGCTGGCGGGGTTGGCCCAGGAGGGTGAAATTATTGATCTCAATGCGGATAGTGCGCTTGTTCAGTCCGGTTCAGTCCGCCTCTGGGTGGAACGGAGCAAACTTACACCGTTGGCCGGGCGGAAGCAAAAACCGGAACCGGGGAAGATCAAGATGGGCGCCTTGGGCCAGGAAAAAGCCAAAACCATCTCGCCCGAACTGGATCTCCGGGGGATGACCGTCGAGGAGGCGTTACAGGTTACCGACAAATACCTGGATGAAGCCTTACTGGCCGGGCTGCCCTGGGTCCGTCTGATTCACGGCAAAGGCACCGGTGCCTTGCGTGCCGCCATCGCCGAATATGTGAAGAAACACCCCCGGGTCAGTAAACACCGTTGGGGCGAAACCAACGAAGGCGGGATGGGGGTTACCGTGGTGGAACTGCAGCGGTAGGATAAGGCCAAGTGGGGGTTTTCCCTTGGCTACAGCTGGTAAGCGCAAATCGTAGATTCACTTTCAGAAATGACTGTCTACCGGGCGTGGGCAGTCATTTTTTTTAGCTGGGATTATGACCAATAATGGTACACCGAGGTGTGGCAGGATTGATTTTCGAGAAAAGGAAAAGTTTGTTAACGTGTAGAAATAAGCACAAGAAGTGTTACCTTTAAAATGATGGCAAATAACAAGTGTTTACTTGTTTGCCGAGGGAGTGTAGCCATGAAAAAGCGGATCGCGGTTATTTTTCTTGCCTTTATTATCTTTATCTTTGCCACGGTGATCAGGGCCGGTGATTACAAAGATACTTATGTCCGGTTGTTAAAGGCCGGTAAGTACGATGAATTACTTAAACACCTGACCGAATGGGAACAGGTCGATCCGGATAATCCTGAATTGTACATCGCTTATTTTAGTTATTATTACAATTTAAGCCGGGAAGAAAAGCTTATGCTTCTAAGTCCGGGCCAAATTGACCAGATCAAGCAGAAAGAAAGGGTTTTTACGCTAACCGATCCGGAGGACCCCGAGCGGGTGGTGGGGTATTTATACAGCGAGATTGTTTTTGATGAAGAAAAAATGGACCTGGGCTTAAAATATCTTGATGAAGGATTAAAAAGGCATCCCGCGCGGCTGGATATGCATCTGGGAAAGCTGCATGCTTTAGATAAGATTTCCAGGTATGAGGCGGGGAAAGAAGCCTTGCTGGAAATGCTCAACCTCTCCGTCGAACTTGACAACCGCTGGTTATACCAGGATGGGGTTCCGTTGGAAGACGGTTATGCCTTTATGCTCGAAAATATCCAGGGCTGGATTAATCACTATTTTAATCTTGAGGAGGAAAGGGTACACGATTATATAATCGAAATCTGCCAGCGGATGATCCAGCTCTATCCGGACTGTGTTTACGCCTACAACAACTTGGGCGCCATCTGTTACTATAAAAATGATTACCCGGAAGCGCTGGCGTACTTTCGGCAAGCCGCAGCCTGCAACCCGGAAGACACGATTGTGATTAAAAACATTGCCCATCTGGCCAGGACCATCGGCGACCGGGAATTGGCTTTAGAATACTATGGGAAATTAATGGAATACGGCAACGAGGAAGAAAAAGAAATGGCGGCCGAACAAATTAAGCTGTTGGAGGAGGCAAATGAGTAAGACAGTTGTTTTGTACCAAAGCAAATACGGAGCTACCAAAAAATACGCCCAATGGTTGGCGGAAGCGTTGGCGTGTGATCTGGTGGAGACAAAAAAAGCCAACATTGCGCAGATTGAATCCTACGACGTGATTGTTCTGGGTGGCGGGGTTTATGCTTCCGGAATCCTTGGTTTCTCTTTTCTGAAAAAATATTTCCCAAGGCTTAAGACGAAGAAAATCGCCGTCTTTGCCGTCGGGGCCTCCCCGTATGACGAAAAGATGATCAACGCCTTTCGGACACAGAAATTTAAGGGTGAGATGGCGCGGATCCCCTTTTACTACTTACGGGGAGCCTGGAATGAGGAGAAGATGACCTGGCTGGACCGGAAGTTGTGTGGGATGTTAAAGAAGATGGTTGCCAAGAAGGATCCCGCCACATACGAACCGTGGGAGGCGGCCTTGATGGAAGCCAATGGGAACTACGACTGGACGAACAAGGAAGCCCTTACCCCCATCATCGACTGGGCGCGGCAGGAAAAACCACAATAGACAGGCAAAAAAGAAACGGGACGAATTACGTCCCGTTTTAAAATTGCACCTGCATTTGCAGGGTTAACCGCCAATCATCCTTTTTGTTGCAAAGTTCTGCCTGATAGGCCAGGTTGGAATTTACCTGGTGTTTTCCTCCCAGGACTAAGCAATCGTCGGTCAACTCGTTGGCGAGGAAGACCCCGGCATAAACCTGGGCCTGGTCGGTAAAACCATAAAACCCTTCAAGGTAAAGGCCGGACACTGTTTTATCGCTGACGGCCCTGTTCCAGCTGACGAACTCGCCGAGGAAACCCACACGGGCGGCGGTATAGGCGGCGTCCACCAAAAAACCAAAATTACTGTGGTCGGAGAAGGTATCGCTGGTGGCGATGCCGACACCGGCGGTGAGATTCTCTCCCGCCTGGAGCGACAAGCGGGTGACCACATCCAAGGGTTTTTCCGCCGGGTCCCAGAGTGGATTATTGGTGAGGGAAGCAGCGAACGTCGCCGCATCAAGCTGAACCGTGTATTTGAGGCCAACGCCACACGGTTGCCGGTTAAAGAAAGCGGTGTTTACGTATCGGCCAAAGGTCTGCAGGGCCAGACTGTTCGTCAAGGTAACCGACTTGCCCGCCGCCCAGGTGAGCGGGAGTAACCCTACGGCTAACTGGTCCTGTTGAAAAAGGTTGTTGTGGTAGTAATAAGCAAGGGCGTTCACCCCGGTAGCGCCGAATTCCAGGCCACAGTTGAGGCCGGTATTGGGAGAGAGGTTCACATTGAACGGGAAGACGAGCCCGTCAAAACTAAAGTGCGACCCGTCCGGAGTAAAATAAAAGGAGCTACGGAATTCGTTGGCCGGTTTCTCCGCTCCCTCCGCCGCGCTATATACCGAAAACAACAGGGTAACAGTGAGTGTAAACATCAGCAGGACGCTGATTTTTTTGGTCATGGCCATCGCTCCTTTATATCATCTTTATATAATAAAGTATCCATCAAGTATCGATGTCTCATGTATAGATATACCTATTTTCAGAAAGGAAGACCGTTCTCCTTTCTTGGCAACAAAAAATTAAAACCGACGAAAAAATCGACCGATTTCATCGACCGGGAGCCCTTGGATTAGAAATCTAATAATGTTAATATATAAATAAGTTGTTACAGAAACGGGGAAAGACCGGCGGAAGGAGGGGCGTTGGTGAGCAGTGAAGCGGAGACCCTGAGTATTTTGGTGGTTGACGATGAGTACTTGGTCCGCGTTGGGATCCGGCAGACCATCAACTGGGAAGCTTATAATTTCCAGATTATCGGTGAAGCCAGTAACGGCGAGGAAGGGCTGGCGATTGCCAAAGCGCAAAAACCGGATATTGTTATTACCGATATCCGGATGCCGTTTATGGATGGTTTGGAGTTCATGGCGAAACTACGGGAAGCCGGCTTGACTTCGAAGATAATTGTGCTCAGCGGTTATGATGAATTTGACTACGCCCGGACGGCCTTGAAGTTTGGCGCTTCCAATTACCTCCTCAAGCCCATTGAAAATCAACAACTAATCGAAACCGTCCTGCAGGTTGGCAAGGCGATCCGGGAGGAACGGGCGAAAAACATGGAATATAACCGGCTCAAGAAGGAGTTGCCTACGCTTCAAAAGCAGTTCCTCCTTGATTTGCTTCAAGGGCGCTTGACCGAGGAAGAAAAGATCAACGAAAAAATTAATTTTTTGCGGATCCCCCTCGGCACCCAGGCGTTGATCATTGTAGTTTTAAGGGTGGACGATGTTCATTTACTGATCCAAACCCGGTCGGCGAAAAAGCTGACGGCGGTAATGGAAGAGATTAACCGCCTCTTTGAGCAGCAGGTGATGGGAACAGAAGGTTACCGGGGGCTGCTTTTAGACACGGAAGCAGGCGAGTTGGTCGCCATTTTGGAGCTTCCGGAGCGCACCGCAGATCAGGTTGCCAAGCTGAAGGAAGTGTTAAAGAAATTTATCGGTTTCCTCCCTACCCAGCAGGAGTTTGATCTGACGGTCTCCATTGGGATCAGCGCTCCGTTTCAGGGCGCCGTTGGGATGCACGACGGTTACCAGGAGGCCTTAACGAGTGCCAATACCAAATTTGTGCCCGGGACCAATAGTGTAACCTATATTGAAGACGAGGGGGTCCAAGATTGCCACAGTGTGGTTAAAGCCGCCGTGGCTTACCTCAAGAAAAACTACCGGCAAAATATTACCGTGGAGATGGCGGCCAGAGAGCTTTTGGTCAGTCCTTCTTACTTGATGCACCTGTTTAAAGAAGAATTGGGAAAGACTTTTGTTGAATGTCTAACGGAATACCGTATTGAGAAGGCAAAAGAGTTGTTGAAAGAAAACAAGTACCGGGTTTATGAGGTCTGCACGGAAGTGGGTTATCAAGACCCGAAATATTTCAGCCAGTTGTTTAAAAAAGTCACCGGGTTAAGCCCGAGTGACTATGCAAAGTTAGGGTAGGAAAATGAAGATCGCGGTCAATATTCTCCGTCAGTTTAAAATTCGCAGCCGGTTGTTGCTTTTTCTGTTGCTGGCTTTGGTGGTCTCATCTACGTCCATTGTTTTGGTGACCAGAACTGCGGCTCAGGCACTACTCCGTAATTATCTTTACAACTACCTGAAGTCAACCCAAGAAGCGATTGCGGCCAGTGCGGAACTGATCATCGACGAAATAAACATGTTGGCGGTCCGGTTGACCGTCAATAATGAGTTTTACCATCTCTTCAACACGGAAGGCCTTTCCTTTGCCGAACGGGAGGAGCAGTTCCGGCAACTGCTGGATCGTCTCTTGGTCCATAAGGAACTGGTGGGAGCAATTTATATCGTCGACCATAATAACGAGATCTACGAGTATGCTCCGGTTGGCCAGATTATCCAGCAGCCGGATTTGCTGGATATCAACCGGATCCGTACTTCTCCTTTGCCGCTGTGGGGTGTGATTAAAAAAGACCAAACGGAAGGCTCCTATATTTTGTTTGGGCGCCAGTTTTATAACTTTTATACCGGCGAATCCCTGGGGTCCTTGTTTATTTATATCCGGGAGTCCGCGCTGAACGATGTTTACCGCCGGATCGCGCCGGCCGGGAGTTTTTCCTTTATTGTCGATGACCATAACCGGGTGATCTCCCATCCCGATCCCGCACAGGTGGGAAGCGTTATTTTTGATGCCTCCATTTTTGAAACAGAGAATGATTTTACTTATAAACGCGCTCATTACCAGGGGCAACCGGTGATCCTGGCCATCTCGGCCTTTAACAACCGGCTGAAAAATCTGGGCATCAACTGGCGGATGATCAGTGTGATCTCGGAAAAAGAGTTTTTCCAGGTGATGGACCGGATCAACCAGATCGTGCTTTTGATTGGGACCTCCATCCTGATTGGTGCGGCGTTTTTGGCGATCTACGTTTCGTTTAACCTCACCAAGTCGGTGGCCCGTTTGAAATACCGGTTGGACCAGTTCGGGACCGAGCAGGTGAGAGCCATCTCTACGGCACCGCCCAACGATGAGCTGGCGCTGCTCGAGGAGAGTTACGACCAGATGGTCTTACGGGTTCAGGAGTTGATCGAGAAGAATAACCGGGAAAGGGAGAAACAACGGGAGTTGGAGTTGATTGCCCTTCAAGCCCAGATTAATCCCCATTTTATCTATAATACCCTCGACGCGATTGGTTGGATTGCCAAACTTAAGCAGCAACCGGAGATTGAAAAGCTGGTCATTGCGCTGGCCACCTTCTTCCGGATCAGCCTCCATAAAGGGGACAAGTTTATCACCGTGGCGGAAGAGATTAAGCTGGTGGACAGTTTTGTCCAGGTTGAACAGACCAGGTTCCCCGGGAAATTTGAGATCAGTTACCAGATTCCGGAGGAGATGAAAGAGTGCCATATCTTAAAGATTATCCTTCAGCCCCTGGTGGAAAACGCGATTAAACACGGGATCGCCACCAAGAAAGGAATGGGGCATATCCGGATTAAAGGCCGGAAAGAGGGGGATGATTTGTACTTTGAGGTGATCGATGACGGGGTTGGCTTTGAGGTTGATAGCCCCGACTTTGCTTCCTCGTACCAAAAGATCAATTACAGCGGTTATGGCTTGCGTAATGTGGACGAGCGGATCAAACTGGAGTACGGTCCGGAGTACGGCATCCGTTTTATGAGTGAAAAGGGGAAAGGAACCACGGTTTTGGTCAAGGTCCGGGCCGGCAAGGCGGGTTAGGCGTTTTTCACCGGGGGAGCGGGGTCTCAAATCTGCCGTTGCATCTTTTTTAAGAGGACCCCAATCGGTTCCGAGACGCTGGCGGCCATGATTCCGCCCAGTTTAAGCCCGAAGAGAATCAAGAGGGCATCCAGGAATAGGAGGAGGAGTAAAAAGGCAAATAAGCGTATGTACAATTCGGTCAAGGAAACAACCTTGACGATCCGCTCGGCGGAGGAGGGGATGGCAAAGGAGATATAAAGGTTAAGTTTGTCTTTGGTAAAGTAGTAATTGGCCGGTGCGGCCAATTTTTTGTTTTCCGCCAGGAGCGCCGGGGGGACGTGGCTGGCGGTTCCTTTAATAACTTCACCGTCCTCGGATAAAACAAAAACTTCGCTCTTTCCCCTGTGGTCTTTAAAGAAGTGGAGAAAGGGGGTGAGTTTCATGTCCACCAAAAGGTAACCGATTAACTCTTGCTTTTGGTTGAAAATTTTCAGGGCGAGGGTGATCAGTCCCTCCAGGATATTGGAGTCGTAAACCGGAAAATCCACGGTGTTTTGGGACCGGACCCACCAAAGGAGCGAAGCTTGCGCGGAGGTGGTGAATTCTTTAAACAACGGAACACTTTCCAACACTTCCAGAGGCGGGGGCGTGTTCGGGGCCAGCCCAATCGATTCCGACTTGTAACAGACCCCGTTCAGGCCATAAATGGTGATTCCGGTCAGGGAGACGTTGGAGGTTTGAATCCCGCTTAATTTGTTGATGGTCCGGTGGACCAGCGCACTGTCAAATTTAGGGCATTGCAGGACCTCAATGATATCCTGGTCATTAATCAGTAATTTCGCTGTTTCGGCAATCAGGCTTAAATATAAATGGGCTTTCTGATTTTGTTGGCTGGCGTATTGGACGGACAACTCCAGATAATTCTGGAGGATATTTTTTCTGAGCACGATGTACAAGAGGATACTGGAGCCAAGTACGCTGAAGGTGATGATACCGATGAAGAGGTAACGGATTTTTTGTTCAATCCGGAAAAGCAAAATAATCACCTCTTTTTGCTAACCTTATTGTAACACTTTATGCCGGAAAAATGGAGAGGCAAAAGGATAAGCGGAAAAAGGGAAATTAAGAAAGCAGTTTAGCCAACCATTTAGCAGGATTATCCCGTTTAAAGATGGTAGCTAATTCATTACAATTAAATTAACGAGGCGGTGGAAACAGATGGCAAAGCGCAAAATCCGGTGGGTAATAGGCAGTGTGCTGATCATTCTGGTCCTGGTGGTCCTCTCCTCGCTCTACGAAAGAAAGCCGGCGGTGACGATCTCCGTGGGGGACTGGCCACGGGAAAACACGGCCCGGCGGCGGGTGTACGAAGACTATGCGGCCCTGATCCGCAAGAAACACAACATCTTGATTGAACCGGATGAGTGGGCCTATTCGATCAACTCATTTTTACCGAAAGCGGCGGTTGGCAAACTGCCGACCATCTATAACACCTGGTTTACCGAGGTGCAAAAGATCATCAGCGCCGGTTATGCGGTGGATATCACCGCGGCTTTACAGGAGCGGGGCTGGGACCGGGCGTTAAACCCGCTGGTTGCCGAGATCATCATGCGGGATGGGAAGTATTACGGGTTCCCCCGCGATGCCTATTTAATGGGCCTGATGTGTAACTTGAAACTTTTCCGGGCGGCCGGTTTGGTTGATGCCAATGGGCGGCCGCTTCTGCCCCAGACTTATGAGGAACTGATCCGGACGGCCCGGATCATCAAGGAAAAGACGGGCGCCGCCGGCTTTCTCATTGAAACCAACGGTAACGGCGGGGGCTGGCATTTTATGAATATTGCCTGGAGTTACGGGGCGGAATTTGAGCAGGAGGTCGATGGCAAGTGGCGCGCGGTCTTTAATTCCCCGGAAGCCGTGGCGGCATTACAGTTGATCAAGGATTTGCGCTGGAAATATGATGTCTTGCCGGATCATACCTTGATCGATTGGGCCAAAGCTCAGGAGCTCATTGCCACCGACCAGTGCGCCATGAAGTTTGAAGCCGGGTTTGACCATAACGGGTTTGACTATGTGATTGACCATTACAACATGGCAAAGGAAGATATTGCGATGACCAGCGTCCCGGCGGGACCGAAGGGACGCGTGGCCCTCATGGGCGGAAATATCTATATGTTTGCCCCCAATTCCACGGCGGAACAGCTTGAGGCCGCTTTGGAATGGCTCCGTCTCCTGGGCATGAGTCCGGATGTGTCGGCCGAGGGCTTACGGTATATTGAAGATTCTTACCGCAACGATTATAACAACGGCTATGTGGTGGGCAATGTGGGAGTGCCGGTCTGGACGGATCCCGCTTTCCTGGCGGCGAACGAAGCGATCCGGGCCAAGTATGTCAATGTCGATCTGGAGCACTTCCAAAGTTTTATTGAGAAGCCCGCCGTGACGATCCGGCTGGAAGAACCCTTTTATTGTCAGGAATTATACGCCATTTTGGACGGGGTGATCCAGACGGTAATCACGGATCCGCAGGCCGACCCGCAGGTCCTCCTGGACCAGGCGGTTGAGAAGTTCCAAAAGGAATACCTGGATAAGTTAGGCCGTTAGTACCAAGCAAGTAAAGGAGTTTGATGATGGTCAAGATCGCCCAACGCTACCTGGAGATCGATCCTTGGCGGGTCGTTGAAAAGGGATTCCACCCGGAGCAAAGCCGGGTTTCCGAATCCATCTTTGCCCTGGCCAATGAGTACATGGGGGTCCGGGGTTATTTCGAAGAAGGCTATGGCGGCGAACAATTAATCGGCAGCTACTTTAGTGGGTTCTACGAAGAGGCACCGGTGAACCGCCAGGCGGCCTATAAGGGTTTGATTGACCGGGCCCGGTTTATGGTGAATACCGTTGACTGGCTTTTCACCCGGATTGAAATGGACGGCGAAACGCTGGATTTGGCCCGGAGTAAAGTAAGGGATTTCCAGCGGACTCTTGATTTTAAGTCCGGAACCCTGGACCGGGAGTTTATCTGGGAAACAGGCAGAGGGAAACAGCTGAAACTGCATTTCCGGCGTTTTGTGAGCATGGTCCGGCCCAACCTGGGGGCCCAGCAAATTACCTTTACCCCGTTGAATTTTTCCGGACCGGTCCAGGTGCAAAGCGGGTTGGATTTTTCGCCGGTCCACGCGGAGAAGAAGCGGAACTTTTGGTGTTGTCCCCGGCAGGGCGTGGAGGACGGGATCGTCGCCATTCTGGGCAAGACCGAAAATCTTGGCCACAAACTGTTTTCCGGGTTTCAACTGAGGCTGGACGGCGCGCCGAAGACCGGGTTAATCGAACGGGAAAAATTCATCGGTTTAGAATTTGTATTCGACTTGAAATGCGGCGAACCGGTGACCATGACGAAAATGGTGACGAACTATGCCGCGCAAAACCCGGGCCTGACGGTGGATGAGGTCTGGCAACAGGGTATCCGGCTGGCCGCCGGGCACCAGGCTTTATCCTTTGCCGAAGCCTTGGCCGAACATATGGCCTTCTGGGCGGAGATCTGGCGAGATCTGGATATCACCATTGAAGGCGACCCCGAAAACCAGCAGGGGATCCGGTTTTGCCTCTTCCAGCTTCACCAAACCTTCCATGGGGCCAATCCGGGCGGCAATATTGGCGCCAAAGGGTTAACCGGGGAGGCTTACAACGGCCATACCTTTTGGGATACGGAAACATACTGCCTGCCGTTTTACATCTTTAATAACCCGTCAGCCGCCCGTAACCTGCTGGAGTTCCGTTACCGCACCCTGCCCCAGGCGCTGGCGCGGGCGAAGGAACTGGATTGTAACGGTGCTTTTTACCCGATTGCCACGATCGACGGCACTGAAAGTTGCGGCCTTTGGCAGCACGCCAGTCTGCAACTGCAGGTCGGGTCGGCGGTGGCTTATGGGATCTGGCATTATACCAAAGTCTGCGGGGATCTTGATTTTCTCTACACCAAAGGGATTGAGATGTTGATCGAGATCAGCCGGTACTACGCCAGCCGGGGGCAATGGAGCCCGCGGACGGGCGAGTTCGGTTTCTACGGCGTGATGGGACCCGACGAGTTCCACATGATGGTGAACAATAACTGTTACTTAAACTTTATGGCGAAGAAAACGTTCGAATTTACCCTGGAAACGCTGGCGCGGATGGGCACGGAGCGCCCGGATTTGCTGGCGGCGGTGGCGGCGAAAACCGGGTTGCAACCCGGTGAGCGGGAGGACTGGGCCGTGATGGCCGCGAAAATGCGGCTGCCGCAAGACAAGGAGACCGGCCTTTATGAGCAGCACGACGGCTATTTTGACCTACCCCATCTTGACCCGGCCTCGATTCCCGTGACGGAGTTTCCCCTCTATGACCATTGGGCTTACGACCGGATTTACCGTTATGACCTGATCAAACAGCCGGATGTGTTAATGTTTATGTTCCTTTACAACCAGGAATTTCCGGAAGAGGTAAAACGGGTTAATTACGATTATTATGAGCCCCGGTGTCTCCATGAGTCTTCCTTGTCGCCGTCAATTCATTCGATCTTCGCCAATGAGCTTGGTTATTACGACCAGGCGGCCCGCTTTTTCCGGTTCGCTACCCGCCTGGACCTGGACAATTACAACCGCAATACGGACCAGGGACTCCACATGACCTCAATAGCGGCGGCCTGGATGAATATCGTTTATGGTTTCGGCGGGATGCGTTCCGACGGTCCAGTCTTGACCTTTAATCCCAGTATCCCGCGGGAGTGGCAAGCTTATCGTTTTCGTCTCCTCTACCGGGGGGCAATCCTGGAGGTCAGTGTGGGGCAAGAAGAAGTTGAATTTAAACTGGTGCAGAGGTCTGCGGACACTGCCGCGGTCAAGGTGAAAATTTACGGCACCGAGTACCTGCTGGGGGATTCCGGAATAAAACTGAAAATCCCGGCGCGGTTCCGGCAGTAATCCCGGCCTTTTTCTCCCTCTGAAACAGGGCGATACCGGGCGATGGAAGTACTGTTGTTCTTGCGAATGCCAAAATTTAACATAATTAACTAAATATGTTAATTATACCGCTTTACTTTCCCATTTCCAGTGCCGAGATGGGATTCCAAATAGATTAGATCAGCACCATAGTGCCAAAAGGGGGGGTGCCAACCGAGTCAATGTTCGATTCTCTGCCAAATTAACTTAAAAAGAAGGAGGATGTTTTTATGGTTTCACGGAAAACGCGTGTTTTTGTCCTGCTGGTGTCGCTGACCGCATTACTTTTGGTCTCCTTGTTCCCGGTCAAGGCGGCCAACCAGATCACCTTAAAAGTGGTGATTGGTCCGGATACGGAGGATAACCGAGCACAGAACCTGGTTACGCTGGAGAAGATCAAGCGTTTTGAAGCAGCGAATCCGGGTATTGTTTGCAAACCGGTTCCCTTTACCTACACGACCCGTCAGGATTTCTTTATCAAACAGGCTTCGCGGTCAGCCCCGGATGTCTTGGATGTTTGGGCGACCGAATGCGAACTGCTGGCCAGCAGAAACTGGATCATTCCGCTTGATGATTACATCAAGACTTGGGATAAAGCGGACTGGATCATTCCCAGTGCGTTCGATCCTTTCCGGTACAAGGGGAAGATTTACGGGATTCCTTTTGCGGGTTACGTAAAACATGTGATCTACAACAAACGGATGTTCCGGGAGAACGGTGTCCCCGAGCCCACCCTGGACTGGACTTGGGATGATTTCTTGAACGCCGCGATCAAATGTACGGATAAAGAAAAAGGGATCGCCGGCTTTGCCCCGATGACCAAGGGCGGCGAAGGTGGTTGGGCCCTGACCGACTTTATCTACCAAGCCGGTGGCGAGTGTGAAGTCTACGAAAACGGGAAATGGAAAGCGGTCTTTGACTCTCCGGAAGCCGTTACGGCCTTGCAGTTCCTGAAGGATCTGAAGTGGAAATATGATGTCCTCCCGGCCAACTGGAGCAATGGCTGGACCGATGTCTACAACATCTTCGGTTCGGAGAAGGCGGCCATGGTCTTTGACGCCGACTGGGGCCGGAACGTGGCGATCAACGGTCAAGGTATGGATCCGAAAGACATTGGCGTGGCGATTATGCCGAAGGGCCCCGGGCCGAAAGGACGGCACATGGGCGTGCAGGGCGGTAACTTCTATGTCATTAACGCCCTGTCCACCCGCGAAGTTCAAGATGCGGCCTGGAAATGGCTGACCTTCGAGCTGTGGGATGAGGCCGACATTAAAGCATTGGCTGCTTCCGCCGACAGCTTCCGGCAACAGAAACAGTACCGGGCTCAGTTTGAGTATATCCCGCTGAAACCGGATTCCCCCTACATTAAAGCAAGACAAGAAGTCTTTGCCCAGAACGCTGACGTCTTCTTAAGCTGGGGCAGTGAAGAATTCCTGCTGAAGTTACCGGAGACGGCCCATATTGAACCACCCATTGAAGCCCAGGTTCTCTATGCCCAGTTCCTCGCTCCGGTCGTGCAAGCGGTGCTCAGCGATAAAAACGCCGACCCGGCCAAGTTGTTGAAAGAAGCCAATGCCCGGTTCCAGAAAGAGTATCTTGATCACGTCAATTAAAGAACTATCTTAATCCCGCCTATTAAAGGCACATTCGATGTACGGGCTTCGCGCTCAAGAAACATATACCGGAAACGCAAGAAAAGACTCCATTCCGCCGCTGCCTTTTGGCAGCGGCGGATAAAGAAAGCGAGTTGATGAAAGTGAAGACCCAGCATCTGGAACGGATGTCGCTCCCGCCGGTGAAACCAGTCGGTTCTGTCGTGCGGGAAAAATTGTCCCGGTACGGGATGGGATTGGCTTTTCTGGTCCCCGCTTTCGTTTTTTATACCATCTTTCAGTGGATGCCCATTGTCTACAACTTTTTCCTGGCTTTTCAAGATTATATCCCGGGCTTGCCGGCCAGATGGGTCGGGCTGGCCAATTTCCGGCGCGTCTTGGGGGATTCGCTCCTGCCCATCGCGATCAAAAACACCCTGGCTTTTACCGGGTGGGCGCTACTGATCGGCTTTGTGGTCCCCATCATCACCGCGATCACCATTACCGAGTTGCGAAAGGGAAGGAGTTTTTTCCGGCTGGCGGTTTACATGCCCAATATCATCCCGGCGATTGCCTTATATGTGATGTGGCTCTATCTGTTTAACCCGGCGGTTGGTTTATTAAACCAGATCCTCGGCTTTTTCGGTTTACCCGGCAGTGAATGGCTGCTCTCCCCCAAAACCGCACTGGTCTCTTTGGTGATCATGAGCACGTGGGCCAATTTCGGCAGCACTGCCGTGTTATATATGGCAAGCTTGTCTGCAATCTCCGAGGAGCTTTATGAAGCCGCGGAGATCGATGGGGCGGGGGTGTGGAAACGGATCCGCCATATTACCTTACCGGCCTTAAAACCGACGATCCTGATTTTATTGTTGCTGCAACTGATCTTTACCTTACAAGTTCTGCAGGAACCACTGGTCATGACGGGTGGAGGACCCAATAATGCGACGATGACGGTGATGTATATGGTCTACAATTATGCCTTTGTCTACGCGGAATTTGGGAAGGCAGGGGCCCTGGGAATTCTCCTCTTTCTTTTCCTGATGGTTCTTTCTCTGGTTTACGTTAAAGCCAATAAACTGGTGGCAAAGGAGGTAAGGTAGATGGAGCCGGCGAAGCGGGGAATCATCTCCAATTTTGACCGGAAGCGCCCCAGTGTTAAATTCAGCTACGCCGTTTGTTATATCGTGGCCATTGGGGTTGCCGTTAGTACGTTGTACCCCTTGCTCTGGGTCTTTTTGGGTTCCCTGAAGGAAGCCAAGGAGATCTTTTATGTTCCGCCGACGCTCTTGCCGCGCACTTTTCTATGGGAGAATTATCTCCGGGCTTGGCAATCCTACTTAATTCCAAAGGTCTTCCGGAACACCCTGGTTATTTACGCCGGTTTTGTCGGTGTCCGGCTGGTTTCCCTGAGCGCCGCCGCCTATGCCCTTGCCCACATGCGGCTGCCGTGCCGGCGCGGGATCTACATGCTGTTTCTCGCCACTTTGATGCTGCCCTTTTTTGCCTACCTGATCCCATCCTATCTCGTCGTTTTCCGCTTGGGACTGTTGGATTCCTTTTGGGCGGTCTGCCTCCCGGCCGGAGCCGACTCTTATTCCTTATTGCTCTTAAAAAACTACTTTGACGGCATTCCTGGTGAGATCTTCGAATCGGCGCGCATTGACGGCGCTTCCGAGCTGTTGATTCTGCGTAAGATCGTGCTGCCGCTGGCGAAGCCGATCATCTCCGTTTTGGGGATCTTCGCCTTTATCCATGTCTGGCGGGATTTTGTCTGGCAAAGGATTGTCTTGCCGTCGGCGCACAAATGGACGGTTTCCATCGCCCTCTGGTACCATTCCCTGGGGAATCAAGGGGCGGTCTTACCCCAAAATGTGCAATTGGCGGCGATGTTATTAAGCACTTTGCCGCCGATGATTATTTTCCTGATCTTCCAGCGCTATATCATCGAAGGGGTTTCCTTCACCGGACTTAAAGGATAGGAGTAGGAGCGAACGAACATGAAGAAGACCGCAGCGGCCATCTTTGATCTGGACGGGGTCATTGTTGACACCGCCAAATATCATTACCTGGCCTGGAAGCGCTTAGCGGCCGAACTGGGTTTTGACTTTTCGGAAGCCGATAATGAGCGGTTAAAAGGGGTCAGCCGGATGCGTTCCCTGGAGATTCTGCTTGAAATCGGGGGCGTGACGGCGACGGAACAAGAAAAGACAGTAATGGCCGCCAAAAAGAACGACTGGTATTTGCAGTATATCCAAAAAATAACCCCGGCGGAGCTTTTACCGGGTGTAGTTCCTTTTCTTGAAGACTTGCGGGCGCGGGGGATCAAGGTCGCCCTGGCCTCCGCCAGTAAAAACGCCCGCGTTATTTTGTCCCGTTTAGAGATTGAACCCTATTTTGACGCTATCGTCGACGGCAACCGGGTGGCCAAAGCCAAACCCGATCCGGAGATCTTCTTGACAGCCGCCGCCGACCTGGGGGTGGTCCCCGCCCACTGCGTGGTCTTTGAAGATGCGGCGGCGGGGGTGGAAGCCGGCAAAAAGGCGGGGATGTTTGTGGTCGGGATCGGGGACCGGCGGAATCTTCCTGAGGCCGACCTGGTTCTTCCCGGTTTTCCCGGTTTTGATTATGAAGCCCTCCAGGCGGCGATCGGGGCGGATCCGGAGTGGGGTGGCGATTTTTTGTTGACGGAAGTCGGTTACCACCCGGACCGGGTCGAGCTTAACGGCAGCCGGTTTTTGTTGAGCAACGGGTACATGGGGTACCGGGGGACCCTGGAGGAAGCCGGCAAGGAAGATCTGGTCGCCTGCACCCTGGCCGGTGTTTATGACCAGGCGGGAACAGCGTGGCGGGAACCGGTCAATGCCCCCAATGGCCTTTACACGCTGTTGACTTGCCACGGACAGCCGCTGCAGCCGCGGGTCATTCCCCCGGCCGCCCACCGGCAGGTGCTGGATCTTCGGCGGGCGCTGCACCGGCGGCGGACCACCTTCACCTTTGGGGAGCATGCGGTTCAGGTTGAGGCCGAACGTTTCCTTAGTCTGGCCGATCCCCACCTGCTGGTCATGGCCTACCGCTTCCGTTCGGCCCAAGCCGGGGAGATCGTCGTTGAGACGGGAATTGACGCTGACGTTTGGGAACTGAACGGGCCGCATTTTGCGGAGTTGAGTTTCACCGCCGACGGTCCGGTTCGGACCGCCACCGCCCGGACCAACGAAGGGAAGGTCATTGCCGTGGCGGAGACGGTGACGGGCATCGAAGGCCAGGTTGAGCTGGTAACCGGGAAAGGACGGCTTCTGCAGCGCATAACGCTGACGGTGGAAGCGGGCAAGGAGTATAGTTTTTATAAATACGTTGCGGTTTACACCAGCCTTGATCCGGAATGTGTTGCGGCAGGTGGCGCTCCGGACCTGCTGGCGCAAGAAGGGGCGCGCCGGGCAATGGCCGTGGGTTTTGCGGAACTCCGCGCCCGGCACGTCGCCTGCTGGGCGGAACGCTGGCGGCGGAGTCGCGTGGTGGTGACCGGTGATCCCGAAGCCCAGTTTGCCCTGGATTATAGTATCTACCACCTGCTGGCGGCGGCTCCAGCCCACACCGAGTATACCTCCATCCCGGCGCGGGGCCTCTCCGCCCAGACTTACAAAGGGGCGATCTTTTGGGATACTGAGCTTTTCATGCTTCCCTTTTTCCTTTACACCCAACCCGAACTGGCCAGGAAATTACTGCGCTATCGGTATCATACCTTGGACGGCGCCCGCCGTAAGGCGGCCGAATACGGCTACCGGGGCGCCTTTTACGCCTGGGAGAGCCAGGAGACGGGGGATGATGCCTGTACTTATTTCAATGTGACCGACGTTTTTAGCGGAAGACCGCTGCGTACCTATTTCCGGGATAAACAGATTCACATCAGCGCCGACATCGCCTATGCCATCTGGCAGTATTATTTGGTGACCGGCGATGAGAGCCTTCTCTTTGAAGGCGGGGCGGAGATTATCCTGGAGACTGCCCGTTTTTATTATTCCTATGCTTACTTCAAAAAGGATAAAAACCGGTATGAGCTTCTGGATGTCACCGGCCCCGATGAATACCACGAGCGGGTCAACAATAACGCCTACACCAATTATATGGCGAAGTACAATTTGGCGACCGCCTTGGCCACCATCAAGTTGCTGCGGGAAAAGGATGAAGCCTACTACCGGCGCTTGATCGAAAAACTCGATTACGAGAAGGACCTCCCCGGACTGGCGGAGATGCATGAGCTGTTGTATCTTCCGTCGCCGGATCCCGAGACCAAACTGCTCGAACAGTTCGACGGTTATTTCCGCCTGGAAGATGTGCAACTTCCGGATTTAAAAGCGCGGATGAAAATGCCCAACGAGTACCTCGGCGGGGGGAACGGGCTGGCGACTACGACCCAGATCATTAAACAGGCCGATGTGGTGGCGCTGCTTAACCTGTTCAAAGCAGACTTTCCCGCCGCGGTTAAAGAGGCGAACTGGACCTATTACGAGCCCCGGACGGAACACGGGTCCAGTTTAAGCCCCTGCGTTTATGCGATGCTCGCCGCGGACCTGGGGAAAAAGGACTGGGCTTACCGCTACTTTCTCCGGACGGCCACCATCGACCTGAACGGGGATTATAAAAGGTACGTGGGCACCCTTTATATCGGCGGCACTCATCCGGCGGCCAACGGCGGCGCCTGGATGGGCGCGGTTTTTGGCTTTGGCGGCCTCCGCTTTGACGGGACGACCGTCGAACTGAAGCCCCTCCTCCCGGCCAAATGGCAGGCCCTGACCTTTAAGTTTCAAGTAAAAGGCCAGTGGTTTACGGTGGAGATGACCAAAGACCGGGTCCGGGTCCGCGCCGACCGGGACAATACCCGGCCGGTCCGGTTTGCGGTCGCGGGGCAGGAGGGGATTTGCGGCGAAGATGAGGAGTTGGTCTTCACCGTACCGGGCGAAGAAAGTTTAAGTTAACCATTAAAAACCACTGGCGAAACCGGATCAAGAATAATAAAAAAACCACCCGCTCCTCAAGCGGGTGGCCTTTCCATTTCCGAACCTGCGGAAGGTCGTGCTTTTGTCTTGGCCCCATTTTCTACTCGGGAAAGACTTCCAATTCGGCAATCTGCCCTGCCGGCCAGGTGGTATTGGCGGTAATAACCAGCTGGAGATAGCGAACCTCCCGTTTGTTAAAACCGATGGTGACGGTGTTTTCCCGGGCGGGATCAAAGGTGTACTCCTGTTCTGCGACAATGAGGGCCAAATCATTCCGGTCCGTCCCGCCGTAGAGGCTGATGGTCTGTACCCGCGGCTCCCAAGAGGGCGGCAGTTTCAGGACTACTTTGCCTACGGTCTTCACCGCCCCCAGGTCCAGGGTCAAGGTGGCCGGGAAGACATGGTTGACGCTTTCCCAGTAGGTATTGATGAAACCGTCGACGGCGAAATGGGCCGCGTAGGCCGGCGCGGTGGCGCCGCTGGCGGTGACTTGTTGGTTCAAGGCTAAATTGGCTGCGGCTTTTGGCACCCGGACCCCCGGCGCAATTTCGATCCCTTCATCAATAGTGGGCAGATTCTTGCTGAACATGTTGTTCCCTTCGTTGATCTCGGGAATGACATTGGCCTTATCGACCCAGGCCTGAACCACGTGGGCACCATCGGTGGCGGTCCAGGATGGACCATCCAGGCCGCCGGTGGCTTGCAAGGTAATGGTGGCTCCGGCCGGGAGGGTGACATTGGCTTTTTCCGCCCAGAAGGACGGTTCAAACGCGCCGTCCAGCATAAAGGCGACACTGAGGGTGGCACCTTCAGGGATGGGGCCGGTTCCCACGTTCTTGACGGTGGCGGTAAAGGTCACTTGGTCGCCGGTACACGGGAAAGCCGGTTGCCACTGGATGTTGGTGACGACCAGTTCGGGAATTTCCGGGATGGGATAGGATTCCGGGTTGGGTTCATCCTGTTTGGTCAAGGAGTAATAGGCGATCTCCTGCCCCCGGTACTGGCGGCTGTATTCGAAACTGACCATCTCGTCCAAGACGGTGGCCTCCACTTCGGTGACGGGCTGACCGTTAAAATCGTAGGCGATGATCTTCACCCCAGGCCAGCTTGGATTCTTCTTAATCTTGAGCAACGTGTCATTTCCGAGTGGTTGGAAGACTTTAATCTCTTCTTCCGAACGGACTTCAATCAGGTAATGGTCGCCGTCGCTAAGGAATTGGCCATTATAGTTGGCGAAGACACCGGCGGTAACCGAACCGTCGTCGGCGAGGACCAAGGCGCCGCCGGGGACGACCACGTGTCCGGCGTGGTTGAAGGAGTTCAGCGGATCCCAGTTGGCATAAGCTTTGAAAGATTCAAAAGTTGTGCAAGTTACGTTCTCCGGCAACAGTTCAAAGCCGGTGACCAGCTCATCCGCATAACGGGCGAGGACATATTTTTGGAAGAGCCCGGCCAAGGTCAGCCACGGATTCTTCGGGTCGAGCAAATCGCCGCTGAAGTTATAACCGTAGGCCAGGTTCCACCGGAACATGTTGAGGTCATCCGTCCAGGTCTCGATCGCCAGATTATGCTGGTATAACAGGACCTTATCCCGGCACAGCATGCCGATCATGGGGTAATATCCGGTATAAGGGGCGGTTTCCAGCCGGTAACCGAGTTGGTCCCACAAGTAGTTGGTCCCGCAGAAGCCGGTCAGGTCTTTGGCCAGAACGTCAAAGCCGCATTCGGTCATTATGTTGTTTTTCTTTAAAGCACGGGCATGACGCAAAACCCCGGCCACGTAGGAAGTGGCAGGATCGTAAGCTTTTAAACCGGCGGGATTAAAGTCATACGGGGTGTTTCTGGCCCCCAGTTGGTCTTCGAAGATCCCGTCAAATCCTACTTTGTTAATAAGGGCTTTTTGTTCTTCGGCGATCCGTTGGCGGACAAAATCATGGTGGAAGTTGACGACATATCCTTCGGAAGCATAGGTTTCCGCCAGTAAGTGGCCGCTGGCCAGCTGGACGGTGACGGCCGGCAGTTCGGCCCGGGCAATCAATTGCTGCAGGGTAGGCGAGTCCAAATTCCACCAGGAGAAATTGGTGTAAGGGACAACCAGGTTACCGCGGGTTTGCGCGTACTTGACAAAGTCCGCTAAATCCTCCGTGCTCCCATAGGCCGGATTGGGCGGGAGAAAATCGGGATAATGGTGATCATGGCCCAGCGGCTGGAAGGCCACCGGATGGATGAGCCCGGGAACTTTGATGGCGTCGATCACTTCGGTCTTTAAAACGGTAAAGGGTTTTTGGAAGCGGTTGAAATCCAGCTTATACAGAGGAGACGCAAAATACTGGTCTTTTTTCGCCCCCAGCTTTTGGCTGAGCGCCGGGTAACGGTCGATCCGGTTCTCCTCCCGGTAAGCGGAGATGGTCTCCGGGTAGTCGCTACCGGTCTGAATCAGCACCGGCGGAGAAGACCATTTTTGCCCGGGTTCCACCCAGGTTTTAAAGTCATGGACCAGCCTGGTCAAACCGTCTTGCGGGTGAGCGGCAAACCCGATCTGGACCGGCTGGGGCAGGGGCATGTTCCGTCCCTGGTGCTGGCTATACACCGCCAAACAATGATTGCCGGTGCGGTAGGCAACATAATCGGCGAACATGACCCCGGGATACTGGCCGCTGAAGGATTGCTGATCCGTAAAGAAAGCGGCGTTCAGTTTGACCCCAGGAACCATTGGCAATAAGGCGTCTTGAATTGCACTGGCCGCCACTTTCAGGTCCACCGGGAAATGGAAAGTTTGAATCGGCTTCAGAGAATGGTTGGTAATCTTGGCTTGCATTTGAAGGCGTTGGTCGTCGCGGGGTTTGATCTCAACGGTGACATCGAGGGGGTAGTCCTCTGTTCCTTGGTAATAAAAGGTCAAACGTTGAAACAGCGCGTTCCATTTATAAGTGAAACGCCCATGATAAGTGCTGCTGAAAACCTGTTCACCGTTGTTAAAAGTAACCCCCCATAGATTGGCATTCTTCGTGCTCCAGGAAAGGGGCGCCCCGGTTTTGAGATCGAGGATCCGGACCAGTCCGCCGGTTGTCCGGTCAAAGGCCACTTCATACCGGCCGGTCTTTAGGTGCAGGAACTCCTGACCGGTGCTGAAAGTTACGGACGCACCGGCCACCGGTTGACTGAGGAGCAAAACGAAGACAGCCAGGGTAAACAAGGCTTTGGCTTTGGAAAGTTTGATGCCCATCCTTATTACCTCCTTTTATTCATTTAATATTTAATCTTCTTCTAAGAAAAGTATAAAGGCAAGGACGGTTGGAGGCTGGGCATTTTGTGACTAAAGAACGGGCTTTTTCAGACTTTTTCCCGTTGGTTTGCGCGCTTGTCGAGCGCGCCAAAAGGATGTTTGCCGGAGGATGATTGCCGGACGAAAAAAATGACGGGAGGTTGCGGAATGTGGTCAGTGGTGGAAAGGGATTATAAGCGCAACGACTACCGCCGAATCGTCGGTGACTGGCTGGGAAAAAAAAGCGGGACTCATGTTGATTTTGAAATCTTTGCCACCCACGAACTGGAGGCAGAAGAGGCTGATTGTAAATGGTTGGTGATCCGGGTCAACCTGAAGCAGGACCACCCGGAGAAGAAAAAGAGCGAACCTGTTGCGGCGGTCGAGTTTCCGGCAATTCTTGTGCGTGTGCTGACCTATATTGATGATAATCTCCAAGGCGATCTTTCCATGGCCAGTCTGGAAAGGAGGTTTTTTATCAACCGGTCGTATTTGAGCCGGCTTTGCCGGAAATATCTGGGGATCAGTTTGCACCGGTATATTATCTTACGGCGGGTGGCTAAAGCCAAAGCGTTGTTGATGGCGGGGAAAAGCGCAATGGAGGCCTGTCAGGCCTCGGGTTTTAATGATTATTCCAATTTCCGGAGAATGTTTAAGAAGGTGACGAACCTGACGCCTTCGGCTTACGCCAAAAAGCAAAACCGCAAGTATAAAGTGGGGCAGCTTGGAGAGTAAAAGAGGGAAAATAGTCGAAAAACACCCTTGACATATTACCGGGGTGTGTGGTAATATAACTTTTGCAAGAGGAAGAGCGGAAGTAGCTCAGTGGTAGAGCATCGCCTTGCCAAGGCGAGGGTCGCGGGTTCAAATCCCGTTTTCCGCTCCAATTTTATTTATGGCGGCATAGCCAAGTGGTAAGGCAGAGGTCTGCAAAACCTTTATCCCCAGTTCGAATCTGGGTGCCGCCTCCATTTAAAAAGGGAGAGTGGCGGAACCGGCAGACGCAACGGACTTAAAATCCGTTGATCTTTACAAGATCGTGGGGGTTCAAGTCCCCCCTCTCCCACCAAGAATCTTAAGCTAAATGAGCATTTAGTATATAAAAAAAGGAAATTTAAAGCCCAACCATAATGGTTGGGCTTTTTATTTTTGTTTACTAAGCCTTGCATTTAGATGTTTTTCGAGTGTCTTTATTTCTTCTGCTTGGCGGCGCCTCCTTTTTGGGCGGCTTTCTTTTTCCCGGGTTTGGCGTAGAGGAAACCTCTTTTGCGCTGGCGGGCGATCTCTTTCAGTGCATACTGGTGTTTTTTCAGAAAGCTTTCGACCTTCTCTCTATCCGTGAGTGCTTCATGGACTTCAATGATGAAATGGGGCCTTTTCGCCTTAATCATCCGGGTCATCCCCTTGAGGACCTGTAACTCAAAGCCTTCCACGTCGATTTTGACCAGATCGGGGCGGGGGATCTTTTTTTGGTGGGCGTAGGAGTCCAGATCCCAGACTTCAACCGGGGTGGTCAGGCTGCTGACTGTTTTTTGGAGGGAATGTTGACCGAGACCGGAGAGATAACCCTGGAGAGACAGAAACCGGACTTCCCGTTTGGCCCCGGCCGCAATTAGATGGGGTGTGATGTTCGACAGTTTGTTCAGCCCAATGTTGCGCAGTAATTTCCAGAAGTTCAAAGTCTCCGGTTCAAAGGCGTGGATCTGACAATCGGGATGCTCCCGGGCCAGGATCAGACTGTGGATGCCGATATTGGCCCCGATGTCATAGATGACCATCCCTGGTTTGATTAAAGACTGGATAAAGGAGAGGACCTTCGTTTCCTGGACGTGTCTCGCCCGTTTTACTTCGGCCTTGTTCTCCGCATAGATCAGGACATTCTCCTTGCCGTATTGGACCGGCATGACCTGTGTTTCCTCATTGATCAACTGTTCAAGGGCCGATTGGCGGTGGGCCAGATAATCCGGCAAATATTCCGGGTCCAGCAGGGTACAGACCTTTTTTTGTGGAAACTTGGCTTTTAACTCTTTCTTCAGTTGGGTGGCCAACGGTTCGGTGGCCACGCCGATCATGATCCCGTCCACATGGTCCAGAGCATCATTAGGCAGGATCTCCATGTTCTGGCAGACCGCGAATCCTTGCTCCAGCGCCTGCTGGACCAAACGACCGGAACAATCGATCACTCCCAGGATCCGGTGCTGTTTTTCTTTGAGGACGTTTAAAGCGACGAAGCCGGCCAGGTCTTCACTGTAAAGCAGATAATTTCCCATGTACCTACCCCACCTTTTGCTTACTGCCGCGGCCAATGCCTTCGTAGAGAAAACCGTGGGCGCGGACCTGTTCCGGAGTTAAGAGGTTCCGGAGGTCGATGATAATGGCCTGGGCCATTTTCGTTTTCAATAAGTCCAGGTCGAGCCGGCGATACTGCTCCCACTCGGTGGTTATCACGACCGCCGACGCGTCTTGGGCGGCGGTGTATTCATCCGCGCAGTAGGTGACTTTGTCCCCGAGTACCTTTCTTCCGGCGGCCAGGGCTTTCGGGTCGTGGACCCGGATCCGGGCCCCGGCCTGCAGCAGGCCTTCGATGATCGATAAGGCCGGCGATTCCCGCAGATCATCCGTATTGGCCTTAAAGGCCAGACCGTAAACGGCGATGGTTTTGCCGGCGGGTGGCCCGAGGATGCGGATGATCTTGGCCAACATCGCTTTTTGGATGCGGGTGTTTACCGCATCGGTCGCTTCGACGATGGAAAGTTGTTTGCCGTAGCTCCGGGCGAGGTGAATGAGGGCTTTGGTGTCCTTCGGGAAACAGGAGCCGCCATAACCCGGGCCGGCGGATAGAAATTCGGGGCCGATCCGGTGGTCCAGCCCCATCCCGCGGGCCACCGTCGGCAGATCGGCACCGACGGCTTCGCAAAGCTCGGCGATCTCGTTGATGAACGATATTTTGGTCGCCAGGAAGGCATTGGACGCGTATTTAATCAGTTCGGCCGTCTCCGGGTTGGTTTGGATGAGCGGGACCTTTTTCTTTAAAAAAGGCCGGTAAAGCTCTTCCATGATCCGGCGGGCCTGCGGCGAATCGGTACCGATCACAATGCGGTCCGGATTTATAAAATCGTAGACCGCATTTCCTTCCCGCAGAAACTCCGGGTTGCTGACCACGTCAAAAGGAACCGGCCGGCAGGTGTGCTGGGCAATGATGGTTTCGAGGCGGCGGGTGGTACCCACCGGGACGGTGGATTTGTTCACGATCACCGTATAACCGTGAAGCTGAGGGCCAATTTGGGCGGCGACGGTTTCGATTTGGCTAAGATCAACCGACCCGTCACTCAGTGCCGGGGTGCCGACGGCGATGAAAATGATTTGGGCATTGGCGACGCCCAAAGCCAGACTGGTGGTGAAGGTCAGCCGCCCGGTCTTTAAGTGGCGGCGCAAGAGCGGTTCCAAATCTTTCTCGTAGAACGGGGCTTCTTGGTGGCGCAGCTTATTTATCTTTAGCGAGTCGCGGTCAACGCCCGTTACCCAGTGGCCGGCCTCGGCCAGACCGGCGGCCGTCACCAGACCGACGTAACCGCAACCGATTACCGTTATTTTCACTTTAATCTCCTCCGCTGGAATCGTCTTGGCTTCCAACTCTTTCTCATTAATTCATCTTATTTTTTTCGTGGGGGGAAGGGGATGGGATATAAAAACAATTCCCCAGGGAGGAGGCTATTTTTTCCGCCATTTTGCCCTTAACAACTGGGCGCTGTGCCGCCGGAGTTGCAGCCGGGCGGCCCGGGAGATCTGCGAACCTTTCCGGTAATGATAGATGGAAACGGGGGTGTAGAGCACTTCGTAACCGGCTTTCCGGACCCGCCAACAAAAGTCCACTTCTTCGCCGTACATAAAGAACCGTTCGTCAAACCCGCCGATTTTACCGAAGATCTCACGTTTGACCAGAAAACAGCTGCCCTGGACCCAGCGGACCTTTTTCTCCTGGTCAAAGAGGCCCGGACGGTCCATTTGGCCTTTACCCCGGATTTTACCATTGGCGCCCGCATGGTAAATGGTCCCGTCGGGATTGAGAATTTTCACCCCGACGACCATGGCTTTTTTGTGCCGCGCCGCGCTTTGCACCAATTTCTGGAGCCAATCCTTGGTAAACACCAGATCCGGGTTTAAGAAGACAAGATACCGGCCGGAAGTTATCTTGACCGCTTGGTTCCAGGCTTTGGCCACGCCCAGGTTTGTTCGGTTGAAGACCAACCGCATTTGGGGACCGAAAAACGGGTCTTTCCGCATTGCCTGCAAATAGGCCTTGGTCTGGTCTTTACTGTTGTTGTCGATCACCAGTAAACGAAAGGGCGGTTTGGTAAATTGCCGTAAAGAATGGAAAAAGGCGGGCAGGACAGGCCGGCTTTCGTAAGTCACCAACACAAGGTCGACTTGGGTTTGTACCATCATTGTGTCTCCTGTTCTTGGGCGGGTTTGGGCTGGGGGGTCCAGGGGCGAATGCGGTTGTTGGGCCGGAGCATATACATCATGGTTTTGCCGAAGTCAATCGCCACTTTCTTGTACCGCTCGGCAATGGCCGGGGCGAGAATGACGGCGTTGACGCCGGCGGAGATTAAGGCCAGATCAAAGTCGTATTTGCCCACTTTCTTCAGGACCGTGGGGATTTGTTTATAGTGCTCAAAAGGAATGGCCCCGACGATCCACGGGGGCAAATCCGCGTATTTGCTGGTAATCAATTTGGCGTAGTCGGCGGCCCATTTCGAGATCAGCAGGGTCCGGTATTGGTGGATAATCCGCCAGAAATAGCGGTAAGAGACCATCTTGCGGTTACAGAAGACGTAACAGAGGGCGCGGGGCTCCAGGCCGTAATAATCAAAGATCTTGTTGGTGAGGACCCGTTTAAATCTGGTCGGTGCGGAGACTTCGTCGTTCTGCTGACGGCAGATCCCGACGATGTCGGCTGCTTTGATCCCTTTCAGCATTTGGTCGCGGAGGGTGAGGTTGGGTAAGTCGACCCCTTTTTTTCCGGCGCGGCTGTCCCGCACCCAGTAGGTCTGTTCCAGCTCTTGGTTGCTGAGGAATTTGCCCTGGGCAAGGACGATATTCTCCCCGTCCCCGATCCGGACCAGGGAAAACGGTTTTTTCTGGCGGAGGGCGCGGTGGATCCGGCGTAAGACTTCCAGCTCGGTGAGGAGTTTCTCATCGGGGAAGTCCTTAAGGGACATAACGCGTTCCTCCTTCGGTCGTCGGTTGGTCGTGACCGGCCTGCTGCACGGCGGCGAGCAAGGCGCGCACCTCTTCGATCTGGTTCTCCGGGTAACCGAAACGCCGCATGATCTCGGCTTCCGCCGGACCGAGGACGAAACTCTTTTTCCAGGTTTCAAAGTCACTCCGGGCTTCCTTCATTTTGACATAGAACAGTTTCCAGGCCCCGTAGAGGGGGTCCGATTCTTCGGTCCGCCCTAAACTGGTGCATACATGGGAAGTCAAGTAGGCTTTCTTTAGCCCGAGCTGATTTGCCCTCCGCTCATAATCCCGTTCTCCGACGCCGTAAAGGGGGAGGTCGGTTAGGTAAAAGTGTTTTCGCCACAACTGCTTCTCAATCATCATGCACCAGAAAAGGACGGTCCCGCGCCGGAACTCCAGGGTGTACCCGTTTTTTTTCACCTGCTGGCGGGGTTGCCCTTTGATGGCGGCGGGCAGGAGGGCGACATAGGCCAGCTTTGGGAAGTCCTTTAAGGCTTGGTACATGGCGGCAGTCCAATTTTTCTTGGGGACCAGTACATCATCGTCCAGCTTGACCAGATACTGCCCCTGAGCGTGTTCGGCACCGTATTGGAACCCGGGCATACACCCGATGTTCCGGCCCGGATCCAGGATACGGACCCGGGGGTGTTGGTATTCCTGGAGGAAGGCTTGGACATCCGCGTAGGGGGGATGGTTGTTGATGAGGATCAACTCACTGTCGTGGTCCGTACTGACCAGTGCCGCTTCCAGACATTTTTTGATCAAAGGCAAGGTGTTGTAACAGTTGATAATAATCGAAAAGCGCAAAACGGCGCCTCCTTTCTGACACCTCTTTTCTTTCTTAGTGTACGGTCCGGCGGCCTCCGGGGTGCTGTGGTCAAGGCATTTTTGGTGCTCAGCTGGCTGCGGCCGGTATCACCACAACCCTGGTAGAAGGGCCTTTTAGCGGAACAGGTTGTTCCTCCCAAAAGATTGATCTCATATAATATTTCGAACTTAGAAACCGGATAACGACCGAAGGAGGAACGAAGGAGGAAAGCAGATGAGGGTCCTGTTTGTTGATTCCGGCGCCATGGGCTTTCACTATCGTTATGCCTATGATATCTTTGTGACCTTAAAGAAGATGAAGCATCATGTGCGGCAGGTTAGCCCGCGGAACCTTTCTTCCCGCCTCATCAGGGAATTCCGCCCGGAGGTGCTGTTGGTGGTGCATGGCAACCGCACCCCGTTGGAACAGGTCCATTATGCCCGTTCTTTAGGGGTGAAAACGGTTCTGTGGTTGGTGGAAGATCCCTATGAGATCGATTTGCACCGCGGTCCGATGGTGGCTGCTTATGACCTGGTCTTTACCAACGAGCGGCAGGCGGTTGCCGAGTACGACCACCCCCGGGTCTTCTATTTGCCCTGGTGTTGTAACCCCGAGGTGCATCGCCCCCTGAAGACGGAGGAGGAATACCAGAGTGATCTTTGTTTTGTCGGGATGGGTTTTCCCAACCGGCTCAAGATTTTGAACGCGATTGCGCCCTTTCTGAAGCGCTTGAACGTCAAACTGATTGGGGTCTGGGACCGGTGGGGAGAATTACACCCGGACCTGCGGAAGTTTGTCCGCCCGGTGGTCCATGATTTTCATGAGGTGCAGAAGTATTTTAACGGGGCCAAGATTAATCTGAACATCCACCGCGATCCGGTTAACCCGCCGTCCGATAACAGCCGGGGCGTAGGTGCGACCAGCCCCAACGACCGGACTTTTGCCCTGGCGGGCTGTGGCGCTTTTCAGATTGTCGACTCGACACGGCCGGATCTTTTCAACTATTTCACCCCCGACAAAGAGATCGTTTGTTTTACCACCCCTGATGATCTGGCGGAAAAGATCCAATATTACCTGGGTAAAAGAAAACTGCGCCGCCAGATTGGCGACGCGGCACACCAAAGGGCTTATCGCGAACACACGTATTACCACCGTTTACAGCAGATCTTTGCCGAAGTGGCCAAATTGCCCACTTCCTATTGGGCGCGGGTCAGTGGACGGCGGCCGGTTGCCTTTTCCTTTTCCGACAGTTACCTGCAGAAAGACGGGATTTGGAGCTTTGAACCACCGCGGAGGATTAACTAAAGACTTCTTCCCCCGGGAAAACGGGCGCGTCGTCTTCAAACAACCGTTCCCAGCCGTATTTCTGTAAATAGGAAGCCCATTTCCGGTGGAAATACGCCCAACTGGCGGCGGCCAGTTTTTCATTTACCGCCGGGTCACTGCGGTTAAAAGAAGCATGGACTGCGTGTTCAATCAGGACGTCACAGGCGATCCGCAACTGGTAGCCTTTTTCACGGATCCGGAGGGCCAGGTCAAAGTCGTCGGCCCCCAACACCAGCTTTTCGTCGAAAAGGCCGATATTCTCCGGTAGGCGGCGGTCAAAAAGGACCAGGCAACCGATGAGAAATTTGGCCCGCTGCGACTGGCGGGCGTAAAGGGCGGCGAATTTCCGGTCGGCCGCCGGTAAGTGACGGGAAAAGGCCCGGGGACCCGCCCACTGTTTACCGCCAATGCCCAGGCTTTTGGGACCGACCATCAAGGTCAAAGGATGTTGCTTTAAATGCCAAATAAGTCGTTCCGCCCAGCCCGGCGGGGTGATGACATCAGCATTCATCGTCACCAGATACCGGCCGGCGGCTTGTGCGAGGCCCCGGTTACAGGCGGCGGCGTAGCCCAGGTTTTCAGGATTGAAGATGACCCGGAGGCGGGGGTCGTTTAGGGAGCGGAGCCAGGGGACGGAATCGTCGGTGGAGTGATTGTCGACAATGATTATTTCGTGGGGGACCGTCGTCGTCGCGGTCAGGGCCGCCAGGCATCGGGCTAAATAAGGCCGGGTATTGTAATTGATGATAATGATGCTTAACTCCATAACAAGGCCTCCACTTTTTCCCCTCGCCAGCACTTTAGTTGCGGGTGGGAATGCAAAATTGACCGGTAGTGGGCCAGCGGACAGAACTCCCCCAGCGGGTCCAGTTGAAGGTAACGCTGATATTTAGCCTGGTGCTCCCGGCGGTGGGCGTAACCGAGGTGCAGGAGGGGGATGTCGCTGTCCAACCTGGGCGTCTGGTAGGCTTCCTGGGGGAAACGTCCGCAGTGCAAAGCGCGGGGGGCCCAGTGGTAGGTCCGGTTTTTTTGGTAGCGGTGCAGACAGGCGGTGCGCCCGCGGGCCGGATGCCACCAACGGTCGACCCGGTAGTGGCGGAAATCCCCCCAGAAATGGTAGACGGGGAAAGTAATCAGGCCATAGTGGGTTTGCCGGGTCAAGGCCAGGATCTCCGGCCGGCGGTGGGCTTCGAAGATCTCATCGGCATCGACGGCCAAGATCCAGTCCGGGTCAAGCTCGACGGTCAGCTGCCAAAGTTTTGCGCGGAGGCTGGCTTCGCTCTGCGGAAAAAGAGGCGCGGACAAGCGTTCGAACCGGATCACCCGCGGGTGGGCCCGGCAGAGGTCGGGCGTATGGTCGGTAGAGGCGTCGTCCAGGATGACAATCCCGTCGACCAGGGCGCCCAGCCGGTCTAAAACCGGCCGCAGGAAACGGTCGGCTTCATTCCGGACGGCCATCATCGCCAAGAACCGCGGTTTTTGCGGGCTGTTCATGGTCCCCCTCCCCGATCTGCCATTTACGGTCAAAATAGGCTTTGCTTTGGCGAAAATAAGCCGCGAGGCGCCGCCGGTTGCGACAACTGCCGTTTACCAGATGGATGACGCGGCTGGTGGGGACATAAAGGACTTTATAACCGTGGCGGCGGGCGTTGTAACAATAGTCGGTTTCCTCGAAATAGTGGAAGTAGTTTTCGTCAAAATACCCCAGCTCCGGCAGGAGCGCTCTTTTCAGGCCCAGACAGGCCCCGCATATACTGAGGCAGGCCGTGGGTTCGGCAAAAAGGGCGGGATCGTCGGGAACACCCCAGCCGCGAATGATGGGCGCCGTTTCCGTGCCCACCACGCCGGCTCCCACCAGGTAACCGTCGGGGCTGACCAGCCGGGGCCCGACTACCGCCACCGCCGGGTCTTGTAAGGCCGCAATCAGCGGGGGAAGCCAACCCTCCGTTACCAACGTATCGCTGTTGAGGATAAAGATATACGGGGCGTTTCCGGCTTTGATCCCCTGGTTACAAGCCGTGGCGTACCCCCGGTTTTCGCGGTTGAAGATCCCCGTGACCCAGGGCAAACTGCGGATGAGGGTGACGCTCCCGTCGGTGCTGGCGTTATCCACCACCCAGAGGCGATAAGTGTCCGGCGCGCCACTGAACCGGCGGAGACTGTCCAGACAAGCGGCCAAAAGTTTTTTGGTGTTGAAATTAACGACGATCAGATCAACCGTCTCTTTCATCCCTTCCTCCTTCTTGTTTCTGACCAAGGATTTTGTCACGGATGGAGACAAGGCGTTCCCGGCCACTTCTCCTCCCGGTTAAAGTTCCAGGACGGCATCGGCCCCGACCAGCAGCGAATGGGCGGTCGCCGTTTTTTGCTGGCTGTTGATGTGAACCCTTTCCCCGATGATGCTGTTGGTGAGGGTCACCCCTTTCAGGTGGGCGTCGGCCAGGACCAGGGTGCGGCTTAGGTGGCAGTCGGTAATTTCAGCCCCGTCACCCACGGCCAAGTAGGGGCCGAGCGTCGAACCGCTGATCCGGCAGCCTTTTCCGATGGTGACCGGACCAACCACCCGACAGTTTTTCAGGATCGAACCGGGCGCCACGCGCAGCACCCCTTTGACTGTCGACTTTTTCACTTCACCGGCGACGGCGGGCGTCAGTTTCTTCATTAAATACTGGTTGGCGGCGAGCAGGTCGGCGATGGTGCCCGTATCCTTCCACCAGCCGGAGAGGAGGTGGTAGGTAACGTTTTTGCCGTCGGTGATCAGTTGTTGGATCGCATCGGTGATCTCCAGTTCGCCACGGGGGGACGGGCTAATTACCCGGACGGCCTGGTGGATTGCGGGAGAAAAAAGGTACACCCCGACCAGGGCCAGGTTGCTCTGGGCGTGCTCCGGTTTTTCTTCCACTTGGACAACGTCTTTGCCCTCAATCCGGGCAACCCCAAAATGGCGGGGGTTTTTGACCCGCCGTAGAAGAAGGAGCGCGTCGGGTTTTTCGCAGACGAACCGGTTGACCAAGGGACGCAGCGGTTCGTCGAGCACATTATCGCCCAGGTACATTAAGAACGGGGCGTTGCCCAGTGCTTCCCGGGCGAGCAGGACGGTATGGGCGAGGCCCAGCGGCGTGGGCTGGTCCACGAAGGTGAAGTCAAACCCCCACGGGTTGGTTTTGCGCAAAAGCTCCATGATGGGTTTTCCGTTGGGGCCAATGATGATCACAACCTCCCGGATGGTCGTGGTCGCTATGGTGTCGAGGATGTGAAATAAAATCGGCTGGTGCGCGAGGGGAAGGAGAGCTTTTGGTTGCGTATGGGTGAAAGGGCGGAGGCGCGTTCCTTCACCACCACAAAGAAGAAGTGCTTTCAAGACAAACCCTGCTTTCGTAGTTTTTTCTGGAGATTGCTTTTCATCTTATGCAGGGGATACGGCCGATGTCCCTTGCTGAACACGGGGCGGGCACAGCCCGGGGGAAAAAAGTATTATTTACCTGTCGAAAGCAAATAATAGGGGGAGACAACGGGAGGCGAAGGACAGGGGGGATATTTTGAGGTATAAGATCCGGACAAGACAAGACCGGAATTGCGGGGCCTGGGATCTTTACTCCTACAATAACGAAGCCGCCCCGCCGCCGGAAGAAGCGGACCAGGAAGGGGAAGAGCAGAAACCCAATACGCCCCGCCGCCAGCGGTTGGCGTTGCAGAGCCTGAAACAATTGGGACAGATGCCGGCACCGCCTGTTACCGGGACCGATCTCCATACCATGGTGATTATCGGCCAAATTGAAGGACATATGGTCCTGCCGCCGAAAAACAAGACGACCAAATATGAACACATCATTCCGCAGTTGGTGGCGATCGAACAAAACGAGCGGATCAAAGGGTTACTGGTGATTCTGAACACCGTTGGCGGCGATGTGGAAGCAGGGCTGGCCATTGCCGAAATGCTGGAGAGCCTCTCCAAACCGACGGTCTCTTTGGTTCTTGGCGGGGGACATTCCATCGGCGTTCCCATTGCGGTGGCGGCCGATTATTCCTTCATTGCCGAAACCGCGACCATGACAATCCATCCGATCCGGTTGACCGGTATGGTGATCGGGGTGCCCCAAACCTATGAATATTTGGAAAAAATGCAGGACCGGGTCATCAAGTTTGTCACCAGCCATTCGGCGATCTCGGAAGAGAAATTCCGGGAGTTAATGTTCCGCACCGGTGATCTGGTCCGGGATGTCGGTTCGGTGTTAGTGGGGAAAGATGCCGTCAATGTCGGCTTGATCAACGAGATTGGCGGGATCGATAAAAGCCTGCGTAAACTCAGAGAGTTGGTCCAGCTAAAGGAAGCCGGAATGCAAATGAGGTGAAGAGATGCTGTTCTATTCGATCTACCCCTTAGCGGTGGTTTTCGCGGAGGAGGAGGAATCGGAAAACCGGGAACAATGGCGCGAGATCGAAGTGGAGGGCAAAACGGTGCTGGTTACGGTCAATAGCCGGGGCGAGCGGGTGATCACCCGCCTGCTTAGTACCGATCCTGCCGATTACCTGGATCCCCGCTGGACACCGGGGAATGTAATTGTTTAGTTAAAAACCGCTTAAAACCTCTTAAATAGAGGTTTTTTCTTTAAGATCGGGTCCGGCCGAGGGGAGGAGAATGGATTAGTGGAAACGAAATAATGTTAATAAGATCCGACTTTTCATAGGAGGCAAAATGGCAAGCGTGATGCAGGAGATTATTTTCGGCTTGGCGGGCGGGCTCGGTCTTTTTTTACTGGGCTTTGCGCTGATGGGGATCGGTTTTCAAAATGTGGCGGGCGATAAAATTTACCAGTTTATGGAAGAGACCAAGAATCCACTGGTCGCCATGGGAACCGGCTTTTTAATGACGCTGACCCTTCAGGAAACGGGGGCGGCGACGGTTTTGCTGATGGGGCTTTTGGGGTCCAGGTTGATCCATCTTAAACAAGGAATCTGTGTCATGCTCGGAATCAACCTGGGAGCGACGTTGCTTGTGCATTTAACGTCATTTCAGATCGGAAGTTATGCGTATCTTGCGGTTGGTCTCGGTTTCCTCCTGTATGCTTTTGGGAAGAAGCATCATATACAGTATCTGGGTTTTACCGCGCTTGGCTTTGGCTTGGTTTTTATCGGCTTAAACACTATGACGGCGGCCATGAAACCGGTGCTTGAAAACTTGCCATTACAGGCGACTTTAACGTCGATCCGGATTTCGCCCTTCTTCGGATATTTACTCGGTTTTTTCTCCACGGCCCTGGTGCAGAACAACATTGCCACCATCGGCCTTTTACAAGCCTTGCTCCGGCAGGTGGCCTTGGGGGGAGAGGAAAGTCTTTTCCTGTTTTTACCTGAGATCTTACCCTTTTTACTGGGGACGTGTTTGGGGGTGGGGGTAATTGCCAGCATGGCGGCGCTTAGAGGTAACATGCTCACGAAAAGAGCCGTCTGGGCCCATTGGTTGATCTTAGGAACAACAACGATGGGCCTCCTTCTTTTCCGCGCACCTTTGGCGCAGGCGGCCAGCTGGGCCACTCTTCAGCTTTGGGGCTTGCTCGAGGCCGGGAAAAACCTGGTCTTTTCTTCCTTTCCGGCCAGTATGGTCCCGACCGGTGCCAGGTTGTTGACGAAGGAGGTTGCGATGACCCACACTTTGGCCAATTTGCTCATGGTCCTTATCTGGTTACCTCTGTCCGGTCCGCTTGCCCAGTTTCTGAGCGAACGGATCACCTGGTTCTGGCGGCAGCAGGAGGAAGAGAGCAGGGATCGGCAATACTTGAACGAAAAGTTTTACCCGACACCTGGTTTGGCCTTGCGGGGTGCGGCCAAAGAGATCATGCGCACCGCGCAGATCGCTATTGATATGCTTTATTTTGCCCGGATTGCCTTTTTCAAAGGCCAGTCTTCTGCCATTAAAGATATTGCCAAAAAAGAGGATATTGTTGATGAACGACGTAGGCAGATCACCCTTTATCTCTCCACTTTACTTTCGAAAAGTCTCCTTACGGCCCCCCAATCGCGGTATTTGGCCGGATTAATTCAAGTGATCAATGATGTGGAGCGTATCGCCGATCATGCGGAACATATTGGCGAGTACGCCCAGGCGAAGGTGGAGGAGAAACTGCCTTTTTCGCAGGTGGCGATGGATGAGATCGGACTGCTTTACGATAAAGTATTGGATATTTGTAAGAAAGCCCTGATTGCGTTGGAGGAAGACGACCCGGTTCTGGCCCGGCAAGTGTTGGAGCGCGAGATGGTCATCGACAAGCTGCAGGAGGAGATGCGCCAGAACCATATCAACCGGCTCAACCAAGGACGGTGCTGGCCCGGTTCGGGCATCATCTATCTGGATCTGCTGGCCAATTTGGAACGGGTGGCGGACCATGCCGCCAATATGGCGGAAGTGACCTTGGTCGGGAAGGAGGAGCTGATCTAAGGATGGGGAAAAAACAAAGCGGGCAACCGTCCCGAACCGAAAACCGTCCGGAACGCAGTGACCGGCAGAAGGAGTTAAAAACGGAGATCCTTGGCGTGGTCTATTTGGGCTTGGCCGTCCTGCTTTTTTTGTCTTTACAGATGAAAGAGACGGGGAGCTTTGGCGAGGCGGTCCGGCGGGTTTTATACACGGTCACCGGGAAGAAGGGTTCTTTTCTTTTGCCAGTGCTTTTTGCCGCTTTGGGTTGGCAATTGCTGAAAAATCACCGTAAATTTTCCTTAACCTACCGTTATCTAGGTGTAATCCTCGGTTGTTTCTGGGGAATTCTCCTGATTCATTTGCTTTCCGTCGGGGTGCCGGCGGAGCCCTTGCCCTTTGCTTACCAGGAAGGCGGCGGGGCGGTGGCCAGCGTTATTTTGTACGGATTGAACCGGATCTTCTCCGTCCTGGGGACGATTGTGGTATTGAGCTTACTACTGCTAATAGCGGTCATTCTTATGCTTGACCGCCCTTTGCTTCAGTTTTTGGCCGACCTCCAAAGTCGCATCGGCCAGAAAATCTTCCGGCTTTTTCGGCACCGGAAAACCCAAGTTAACCTCCCTTATGAACAGGTTTCGGCGGCGACGGAAGAAAAACCGGTTGTCCCTGTGCGGGAGCCCCGGGGAAAAACGGAGGAACGCCGGAAGGAACCCCGTCACCGCCGCAAGGAACAGTCACCGCGGGAAGTTCCGGCGTTGATGGCGGTTACCGGCGGTCGGCAGTTGGGCCCCTACCAATTACCGGCCCTTGATCTTTTGCAACCGCCGCCCCGGCCCCGCAGAAACCAGAAACTGTTGGACCAATCGAACCAACTGGAGGCGACACTGGCTTCCTTTGGTGTGCAGGCCCAGGTCACGGCGGTCCATCAGGGTCCGGTTATTACCCGTTACGAAATCCAGCCGGCGCCGGGCGTCAAGGTGAGCCGGATTGTGAACCTGGCCAACGACTTGGCTTTGGCGCTGGCGGCGCGGGGGCTGCGGATCGAAGCGCCGATTCCCGGCAAATCGGCGGTCGGGATCGAAGTACCCAACCAGGAAGCGCGGGTTGTTACCCTCCGCGAAGTCATCGAGTCCCGTGCTTTTTGGAGCGCCGGAAAACTGGGGATCGCCATGGGGGTGGACATCACCGGGGAACCGAGTGTGGCCAACCTGGACCGCATGCCCCACCTTTTGATTGCGGGGGCGACCGGCTCCGGGAAAAGTGTCTGCCTGAATGCTTTACTGCTTTCCCTTTTATACCGGGCCTCACCGGTGGAGGTGAAACTGGTTCTGATTGACCCGAAACGGGTTGAGCTGTCGGTTTATGACGGCATTCCCCATCTGGCCGCGCCCGTGGTTACCGAGGCGAAAAAGGCGGCCGCGGTGCTCAAGGCAGTTGTGGCGGAGATGGAGGCGCGGTACAAGGCCTTTGCCGAAAAAGGGGTACGGGATATTGCCCGCTATAACCGGGCGGTGAAGGCGGATGAGCTCCCCATGCCCTATATGGTCGTGGTTATTGATGAGTTGGCCGATTTGATGATGGTGGCCCCGGTGGACGTGGAGGATGCCATCTGTCGCTTGGCCCAGATGGCACGGGCGACCGGGATTCACCTGGTGGTGGCCACCCAAAGACCGTCGGTGGATGTGATCACCGGCTTAATCAAGGCCAATATTCCGTCCCGGATTGCCTTTGCCGTTTCTTCGCAGGTGGACTCGCGGACAATTCTGGATAGTGCCGGGGCCGAACAGTTGTTGGGCCGGGGCGATATGCTCTTTGCGCCGGTGGGTGCTTTAAAACCCGTCCGGTTGCAAGGGGCTTTGGTCTCGGATGAAGAGATTAAACTGGTCACCGATCATTGGCGGCGGCAAGGGGACCCCGAGTACGTGGAGACCCTGGCCAATCCACCGGCGGCGGAAGCCCGGGGTGACCTGACGGCAGAAGAAGATGAACTGTTCTGGGATGCGGTGCAATTGGTGATCGATCAGGAACAGGCTTCCGCTTCTTCCCTGCAGCGCCGCTTCCGGATTGGTTATACGCGGGCGGCCCGTTTGATTGATATGATGGAAGAGAAAGGCTTTGTCGGCCCGCACGAAGGGAGTAAACCCCGGGCCGTGCTGATCAACCGCCGCCAGCTGGAAGAGCTTAGAAAGAACAATTCTTAAGCGATTGACTTTATTTTGCAGGAGGAGTTACGGGCGGCTCCCACGAATTCTTTGCAACAAGAAAGCCGTGTTTAGCAGGCGCTTTGCTTGGGAGGGACAAGAAGTGAAAGAGATTGGAGCAATCTTAAAAGCAGCGCGCGAAGAAAAAGGATTATCCTTAGAAGATCTGCAGATGCTGACCAAGATTCGGGCCCACCAGTTGGAAGCCATAGAAGCGGGCGATTTTCATAAACTCCCTGGAGAGGTTTATGTACGTGGTTTCATCATCAACTACGCCAAAAATGTGGGGTTGGACCCCGAGCAGATTTTGGCGCGGTATTATGCAGAGAAGAAACAGGCGGTTCCGGAAGAACCCGACCCGGTACCGGACGCCGGAGCGGAAGACACCGCTTCCTTCCGAAGGGTCATGACCCGGAAAAGTTTGGAGAGTACGAATGCGGGAATGAAGAAAGCCAATCGTTTGGTGATGGCCAGTGTCGGCCTGGTTGTGGTGGTCGGGCTCGCGGTCGGGAAGTATTTTGCCGGGAAGCCGGCTGCGGTTACCACGACGGAGAACGGACCGGCGGTGGTGACGGAAGAGAAGGCTACGCCTCCCGCCAATTCACCATCGGTGGCCGGGCCGGCGGAAGGCAAGGGCCAGACGGGAGAAGCCGCTACGGGAGAGCGGGAAACAGCCGTTGCGACACCGGTTTTGCCCGCGGATGAAAGACACCTGGTCGTAGAAGCTCGCGAAGTGGTCTGGCTTGGTCTTTACCAGTTGCCGGCCCGCACCATCATCTTTGAAGGCACCCTCCAGCCCGGCGAAAGGCGCGAATGGTTCCTGGCTGCCGATGTCTCCTTACGGATTGGTAATGCCGGGGGCGTCCGTGTCTTTTATGAAGGACAGGATCTCGGGACCCTTGGCTCCTCCGGGCAGGTGATTACGAGGGAGATCACGGTGGACTAAAGCGGACTTGTCTTTTTGCAAAGAGGAGATTTGCCCGGGGGGACGAATAAGCCAATAGGTGAAGAAGATGGATCGGTTAACAAACGAAAAGATTATTAGCGACGTAAAAGAGAATAATGATATTGTTGCGGTGGTCTCTGAGTATGTTAACCTGAAACAGAGTGGACGCTCCTTCACCGGCTTGTGCCCCTTTCATAGTGAGAAAACCCCGTCTTTTACCGTGAGCCGGGAAAAACAGCTTTTCTACTGTTTTGGCTGCGGGGCGGGGGGCGATGTCCTTTCTTTTATCATGCGGATTGAGAACCTCTCTTTTGGTGCGGCCCTTCGTTTTTTGGCCGAACGGGCGAATATGAGGTTGCCGGAGTTTGAGCCGTCGCCGACGGGGCAAAAACAGAAGGAAGAGCGGGAACGGCTTTACCGGTTGAATGCCTTTGCAGCCGAATTCTACAAGAAGATTCTCTGGCAGACCAAGACAGGGGAGAAGGCTGTGGCTTACCTGGAAGCCCGCGGGATCACCCGGGCGACGGCCGAGAAGTTTGGCCTGGGTTACGCGCCGCCCCAATGGAGGGCGCTGGTTGGCCTTTTCCGGAAAAAAGGGGTCCCCCTTGATGAGGCGGAAAAGGCCGGTCTGGTCTGCGGCGGCGCGGAAGGTTACTATGACCGTTTCCGCGACCGGTTGCTGTTTCCGATCACCGATCCCCGGGGGCGGGTGATCGGCTTCGGCGGGCGGATTCTTGGGGAAGGCCAACCGAAATACTTAAACTCACCGGAGACGGTGCTTTACCAAAAAAGCCGTTCCCTCTACGGGCTGGCGGAAGCCCGGGAAGGGATACGCCGGCAGGGACGGGTAATTATCGTTGAGGGATACATGGATGTGATCCAAGCTCACCAACATGGGATTGATGAGGTGGTTGCTTCTTCCGGGACAGCCTTGACGCCGGAACAAGTCCGCCTCTTGAAGCGTTATAGCGATAAGGTCTTTATCGCCTACGACGCCGATGCGGCCGGGGAGGCGGCAACGATCCGGGGACTGGATCTCCTGGCGGCGGCGGGGGCGGAGGTCCGCGTGGTCCGTTTGCCGGCCGGCGAAGATCCCGATTCCCTGTTGAAGAAGGAAGGAGCCGCGGGTTTTCGGCGCTACGTGGCGGAGAGTGTTGACCTATTCACCTTTAAACTGGCATATATTCTTGAGAAAGCAGATCTTGCGACCCCGACCGGAAAGGCCCAAGCGGTCCAGCGGGTCTTCCCGCTCCTCACGCAGATGCAAAATGAAATCGCCCGGGAGGCCTACCTTAAGCAAACCGCAGCGGCAGTGGGGGTCTCCGAAGCGTCCATTTACGACCAATGGCGCATATACAAGTACAATTTAAGGAAAAATAAACAACGTTTGGATATAAAAAACAACCAGCGGCATACTAATGATATTGCCCCGGCCCGCCGGCGACAACCGGACGCTTTGGCGGGGGAAAAGGAACTTTTACCGCTGGAAAGAGAACTTTTGCGGGGCTGTTTGCAGGAGAAAGATTTTTTTGCGCGAATAAGAAGAACGTTAATAGAGATCAAGTTCTCCGCCCCGCTTTACGACCGTTTACGGCAGCAACTGGTGGAGTGGGATCTGTCCGGAGAGTGGCCGCCACCGGCTGACGCTTTCCCTCCGGAAATCCGGGGCTTATATATGGAGCTGTTGGCCGAAAACCAGATGAACCCCTTGCCGGTTGACCTGGACGGTTGTCTGAAGCGACTGCGCCAGCGCCAGCTAACCGAGGAGATCCGCCGTTTGGAACAAGAGGTGGCGGTGAGCCTGGATGGGCAGGTGGAAGGGGTTTCTCCGCTTAAGTTGCAGGAGAACTTGGCGTTATTAAACGAACTCCATAAGAAACTCCGGGAAGAGTTTCCAACCTTCTCTGGCTTAATATAAAATTTGATTACGATTACTCGATTATTTCTCCGGTTTTCTCTGGGAAGGATGATTGAAAAAGTGAGTAAAGAAAAAGAGGTTAAAAAGGCTGATTTGTCCTTGGATGAGCAAGTGAAAGGGAAAGAAGAGCACGAAGCACTCAAAGCAGCCGCGATCAATGAGATCCTTTCTTTAGGCAAGAAAAAGGGTGTGGTGACGTATAAGGACATCATGGACACCTTTGACCACATCGATCTTGCACCGGAGGAAATTGACGGGATCTACGAACTTTTGACCAGTAAAGGCATTGATTTTGTGGCTGAAGATGAGGAACCCAAGGACAGCGAGGTAAGCGACAGTGAAATAGAGAACGATGTCGATCTTTCCCTCCCGGAAGGCATTGCGTTGGACGATCCGGTCCGGATGTATCTGAAAGAGATCGGGCGGGTGCCCCTTTTGTCGCCGGAAGACGAATTGGAACTGGCGCGCCGGGCACAGGCCGGTGATGAAAACGCCAAACGGCGGCTGGCCGAAGCCAACCTGCGTCTGGTGGTGAGTATCGCCAAAAGGTATGTCGGCCGGGGCATGCTGTTTCTTGATCTAATCCAGGAAGGTAACCTGGGCTTGATTAAAGCCGTGGAAAAATTCGACTACCACAAAGGGTTTAAATTTAGCACCTATGCGACCTGGTGGATCCGGCAGGCGATCACGCGGGCGATCGCCGACCAAGCGCGGACGATCCGGATACCCGTCCATATGGTGGAGACCATCAATAAACTGATCCGCGTTTCCAGGCAGCTTTTGCAGACGCTGGGACGGGAACCGACCGCGGAGGAGATTGCCGAAGAGATGGGCATGAATGTGGAGCGGGTCCGTGAGATCATCAAGATTGCACAGGAGCCGGTCTCCCTTGAGACGCCGATTGGGGAAGAAGAAGACAGTCATCTGGGCGATTTCATCGAAGACCAGGATGTGCCGGCCCCGGCCGAAGCCGCTTCTTTCCGCTTGCTCAAAGAACAGCTGGAAGAGGTGCTGGACACTTTGACTTCTCGGGAGGAGAAGGTTTTGCGGCTCCGTTTTGGTCTGGAAGACGGACGCGCCCGGACTTTGGAAGAAGTTGGCCAGGTCTTTGGGGTGACCAGAGAACGGATCCGCCAGATTGAAGCCAAAGCCTTGCGGAAACTGCGTCATCCCAGCCGGAGTAAGAAGCTGAAGGATTTTCTGGAATAGGCGCCGGTACCCTTGACGGAAGGAAAAAAAGGGGGTATAATTTACGTTGCGCAATAAACTCCTCGATAGCTCAACGGTAGAGCACCCGGCTGTTAACCGGGCGGTTGTTGGTTCGAATCCAACTCGGGGAGCCATAATTGTTTGGGCCCATAGCTCAGCGGTGGAGCAGTCGGCTCATAACCGATCGGTCCCTGGTTCGAATCCAGGTGGGCCCACCAATAAATCTAAGATGCTTATTGGAGAAAAGTGGCAGGTCACCACTTTTTTTTGTTATCATGCGGCTCCGCCGGTGGCGAGGCCCTGTTGGATTGGTAAATAAAGGTAATACACCGAAAAGATTGCGGGGCAAGAAGGAAATGCGGGGACAACCGCGAAAATAGTAAATTAAAAGTTATCATGTACAGTCCTTGGTTTATATTATTATAAAAAGCAAACTGTTGGGACGCAAACAGAAGGTGGAACATGAATGCCGACTGTGCGGGAGATTACCTCGATCTTGGAAGAACTGGCACCCTTGGCGTTGGCCGAATCCTGGGATAACGTCGGTTTACAGGTTGGCCGCTTCGACCGCGAAGTCACCGGTCTTTTACTGGCTTTGGATTTTTCCGCGGCGGTGCTGGCTGAGGCCCGGCAGAAACAGGCAAATCTGATTGTCACTCATCACCCCTTGATCTTTAAACCCCTCAATAATCTCCAGTTTGACCGGCCCGGAGGCGAGGTTTGGGAGGAGATGATTGCTGGGGGTTTTGTTGTATATGCCATGCACACCAATTTTGACCGGGCCGCTGACGGCTTAAACCAGTACCTGGCCGAACTTTTACAGCTCAGCCAGGTGGAACCGGTGGAAGAAGGGGCCGAAGAACACCTTAAACTGGTGGTCTATGTCCCGGAAGACCACGTCGAACCGGTTTTTGCCGCTTTGACGGCGGCGGGTGCCGGTTGGATCGGCAATTATAGCCATTGCACTTTCCGGACTTCAGGGGTGGGGACGTTTTTACCGCGCGACGGGGCCAATCCCTTTTTCGGTGAAGTCGGCGCCGTTTCTTCCGTTCCGGAGGTGCGGTTGGAGACGATTATTCCGGCCCGGAAACGGGAAAGCATTATCAAAGCGATGTTGGCCGCCCATCCTTACGAAGAGGTGGCTTACGACCTCTACCCGGTCGTCCAAAAAGGCGGCCGCGCCGGACTGGGGCGGGTCGGAAGGTTACCGAAACCGCAACCGTTCTCCGGTTTTTTGGCGGAGGTCAAGACCTTGTTTAACGACGAAACCTTGCGGTGGGGCGGTTTTCCGCGGGAAACGGTAAGTAAGATCGCGGTGATCGGCGGCAGCGGCGGTAAATACCTGGGCCAGGCGAAACGGAAAGGGGCGGAGGTTCTGATCACCTCCGATCTGGGTTACCATGATTTTCTCCATGCCGAGCAGCTCGGGATGACCATAGTGGAAGTGGGACACCACACCATTGAGGCGGTTGGCCTAAAACGGATTAAGGAATATTTAGAAAAAGACCAGTCATTGACGCCTGAGTTTAAAGCACGGATCTACCTTAGTGAACACTACATAAAACCCTACTCATTCTATTAGTGGCAATGAAGGGAGGGGCCTGGTGCCTGCCGTTACGGCTAACCGGGACTACAAAGGAGGGTTTCAAAATGGCCAAAAAGTGCGAGCTATGTGGTAAAGTTATTTCAGCGGAGCGGCTGGAGGCTTTACCGGAAACCAAACGGTGTGTCAAGTGTGCTAAGGAGAAGGGCTCCGATATTGTCGCCCGCCGGTCCGAGATCGGGATGGATATCGACACTTATAAAGATCTGCTGGGTGCAATCCGTAGTTAATGATGGACAAAAAGCGGGATTTATCGTTATTATATCGTTATCAGGAGGCCCGGCGTCGCCTAGCGGCTTGTGTGGATGAGCTTGCCGCTTGGGAAGGGCGAAGGGTGCTTGCCGACCTGGAAAACCAGGTCCTGACGGCAAGGGAAGAGGTCGAACAGATTCAGAACGAACGTACTCGCTTGAAGATGGAGAATCGACGATTGGAAGGGGAATGCCGGGATTACGAAGCGCAGCTTCGTGACCTGGAGACCACTTTGTACAGTGGAAAGATTTCAGCCCCGAAAGAACTGGAACAGCTGCAAAGGAGGATCGCCGAGTACCAAACGGCCAAAGCGGCACGGGAGGAAACGATCCTCAACCAGCTATATCTGTTGGAAACCAAAGAACAGGAGTTGGCCCAAGCGCAAAAACAAGTTGAGGCGCTCCAAACCAAACTGACGGCCGCGGCGGAAGAGGTCGCCCAGCGGGTTAATTCCCTCCAGAAACGCTGTACGGAGTTGGAAAAAGAAGTGGCGGATCTGGAACGGGCTTTGCCGGAGAGTTTATTGGGGTTTTACCAACGTTCCGCCAAAGCATTGAAGGGGATCGTCGTCGTACCGGTCAAGGAAAAAACCTGTGGCTTTTGCCATATGATTATCCCCCCTGCTGTTCTGGAAAAGGTCAAGAAGGGCGACTCCGGGGTGACGTTATGTGAAAACTGTGGACGGGGGTTGTTTGAGGAAAGATGAACCAGTACGTAAGGAATTTCCGGCGTTTTCTGTACCGTGAATATATTCCGCTGACCAAAGGGATTATTGTGTTGAGTCTCGTTCTTTTCCTCGGCCACCATCTGTTGTCTTTGTTCCGGATCAATCTCTTCTCTTTATTTCGTTTTCAAACATTGCGTTGGTGGTGGCGGCCTTGGACTCTGTTGACCTATCCTCTGGTCAACTGGGGCCTTGGCGATCTTTTTGCCCTCCTCTGGTTATGGTTTATCGGCGGCAGCCTGGAACGCACCTGGGGTGGACAAACCTACGGTCTTTTCCTGGGCTTGGCAACGGGGGTGACCAGTTTGGCTTTGGCCTTCGTCTCCTGGGTTTTTGGCCGGAATATTCCCGTTACCGGTCTGTGGCTGCCCCTGACCGGTCTGACTTGGGTATGGGCCAAACTGTACCCCGACCGGGAGCTCTTGTTTTGGGGGCTGATTCCAATCCAAGCCCAGTGGCTGGCCTGGATTCATGCCGGCTTGATCTTTTTTAACTATTTAGGTTATAATCTCCTCTTCGCGCTCGCCGCTGTTAGCAGTATTGCCGTCGCCTACCTCTTTACCGGCCACGGTCCCTTTGCCCGCGGCTTCCGCTACTGGGCGTGGACCCATAACTATCCCGGGAAGGGCTGGGCGGAAAAGCTGAAAAACCAATGGCGGCGGCGAAGGTTTAAAGTTATAAAATGAGAAAAGCAGCCTTCCTTACCTGAAGCATCTTCAGGCTCGTATGGCAAAGACAAACCAGTAAAAAGGACCCCCGTTTGACGGAGGTCCTTATATTTTGCCTTGCTGGAATCGCACCTACCAACTGTGGTTTAGAAATGGAGGGCCAGCATTGCGGCGGCGTTCAGCCCGCCCATCTCATGCGTCCACCCCAACTGGAAGCGGGTCCATAAAAAGAAGAGCTGTAGTTCCAGCAAAGTATTGTAGTTAAAATGCCGGTCATGATAACTTATATCAGCGGCGAGACGGATCCAGCGGCCGGGCCGCCACTCCAGGCCGGTTTGCAAACAGGGTACACTGGAGATGCCCCAGCCGTCGGCAAAACCGGTCTCCATCCCCACGTTCCAGTAGAGGCTCTTGTACAACTGGTAAGAACCGTGGATTTGGAGAACCAACGGTAACCCCATGGTGTAGTCGGAAATGGTCTTCTCTTCGGTAACCGGGTCGTCGCCTAAGAATTCAGTACCTTCCGGACCCGTTTCAACGGCTCCTTCATAACTGATGGAGGCCTGGTTAACCGTCCGCCATTTCAAAGCACCGATATTTTTCAGCACCAATCCGGCATGGATGCGGTCCCGCTCATAGGCGACGCCCAGATCAAGCAGGAAACCACTGCCGGGGGTATTTGTAAAGAAAGAACCGAGGTCCGCCCCGTCTTCGGCAACGGGTAGGTCCACATAATAGCATTGTCCCTTCGTTCTAATAGTACTGTCCCCGATCTGATCGACGGTCAGGGTACCGCTGGTGATCTCCGCGTCAAACATGGCTAAACCTTTGATGTAGTGGAAAGTAACACCGATGCCTAATGTGGAACCGTCGGCGAGCTTAACCGGATGGCCGTATTTAAAGTCCAGGGCGACGCCGGCCAGACTGTTGGCTTTTGTGCCCGCCAGATTATAAACTTTGTTTGTTCCGTTATCGTGGGGACCGTAGCCGACAAAGACCAGCTCGGGCAGGCCCGACGCCAGACGGAGCGAACCGGTGGCAAACGGGCGAAGGTAAGCGGAGAAACGGCCAATGGTCAATCCGGTCTTGAGCTGCGAGGTAAAATCGGCTTTAAATTGGCCGCCGCTCATTTGGCCCAAAAAGTCCGCTTTTGTTCCAGGATTGGTCAGATCAATATTGATATTGCTTAAAGTGAACAGATTGTTTTTCGCCCCGACAGCCATTTCCGGCAGGAGTAATTCAAAATGGGTCTTGGTAAAAGCCTCTTCCGCCGGGTTATCATAGGTGAAGCCCCGGGCGGGAGCGGCGGATACCGCGAGCAAACCGGTGACAACCAGTATAAAAAGGATCAAACCATATGCTTTTCTAACCACCGCCGTTACCTCCCCTCTCTCTTATTCACGGTACAGGTTACCTTTGCCCAGCTGGTGATCTTCAGATAATCGTCTTTCTCAATCTGGCCTTGACCCTCGGAATCGTTGACGAAAGTGATCAGATGGTAGATGGTTTTCGATTCGACGAGCCGGGTGAACTCGTCCGGGTCTAGTTTTAAGACGGAGGTTTCTTCTTTGTTGGCCGCGATGTGCAACAAGTTTTTAACGGCTTCCGGATCGGCGTCCGGCTGTTCGCGATTGATCGGGTTTGGCGACAACCAGACTTCAACGGTTAGTGCCACCGGGCTGTTATTTTCAAGCTTAAAGAAGATATCTGACGCTTTAATCTCCAGGGGCAGCTCTTCGGGAACCTCCACCGACCCCTCCGGCCCCTCGGCGGAGGAAGCATAAGTTATGTAGTCGATGGCGATGGCAATATCTTGCTCCAGGGTGATCTCTCCCGGATAGGTGAGGGTGACATCCTGACCGGCGACCTTCGGGGTGATCTCAAAAAGAATTTTGATCGTGCGGATTTTTTCGTCTTTGAGGATAGGATAAGAGTATCTTTCAAATTCTCGAATTCTTCATAGGTATCATTGATCATCGAGAAGGGTATGGTGGTGGTACAGTCTTCAAGGAGTGCCCCTGTTTGGTCCAGAGCTTCAATTTTTAAAACGCCGTTGATTTGAAACCCTTCGGGGATATCTAACGGGGTAAAGGCGATCTTCGCTTCTTTCAATTGAAGCTCGAAGATATCGGCGTCCGGCGGGAAATCCAGTGAAATATTGAAGATTTCGGAATCAAAATCTTCGAGGATTCTGACGAGACCGGTGGCATCAAAGGTAACGGACACCAGTTCCAAGTCGACCGGCGTAAAGATGAGGCTGGGAGATGACGCATGCACCAGGATGGAGCCGGAGACTTTGATTTCTAAATCGTCGTCGGGTTCCAGGACAAGGCCGGGAAATGCCAGTTCAGTATAGTCTCCGCCGTTCGGAATGACCGCGGAGGCCTTTTCCTCACCATTCACCAACAACCCCAGTCTTACGCCTTCACCGGCGGCCTGGGCGTTTTCCAAACGCACGACGATGTAGTTATAAGTTGTGGCATCGTCGCTCAGCGTGATCTGTTTATAGCCGGACCAGTCAAAGCTAAAGGTTTGTTCAAGGCCGGTGATGTCATACACTACTTCTGGCACGTCTGCGCCTGAAACTTCTAAAGGATCAATCGGGTCGGGTTCGATTGTCAGCCGGTCTCCAAAAAGTTCCAACGTGGTTGGCCCGTCTTTTTCGTGATGAGAATAGTAATTCAAGCTGACGCCTTCCAAGTCTAAGCCGTCTTCTTCGTCCGACCCCAAATTAATCTGTTTGTCCTTAATAAAGGTATGGTGTAGGTGGTTTCCCAGGTCGGTCCGATGATCTTTTTGGGTAATTTGGGAAAACAACCACTGGCGGTGATGATAAAAACGATAACAAACAAAGATAGTAGGAGTGATTTACGCCTCAATCAACAGCGCCTCCTTTACGTTTTTTCCATGAAAAGAGCAACTCTTTAATCTCATTATATTGGTAAAAAACAGGAAAAAACAAGCATTATTTTATGATATAACCCAAAAATTTAAAAATTTTATAAACGCTGCAATAGATGGGTTAGGACAGTAATTCGGTGGGCAGTTCCTGCTGGAGGCTGAGGAGGGGGGCAAACAGGTCACCGGTGGCGGCCAGACGGGCGGCGGCGTTCGTTATGTTGAAACTGTCCGGTTGAATGGTGGGGAGCTCCTCCCAGGTAACCGGCATCGAGACGGGGGCGCCGGCGAACGGGCGGAGGCTGTACACGGAAGCAATGGTCTTCCCCTTCTGGTTTTGGAGATGGTCGATGTAGACTTTGCCCCCGCGGGCCGAGACCATTCGTTCGTTGGTGGCCAGCCCGGGAAGGACCCGGATCACGGCCTCGCCGAGCCGCTGGACAAAGGTGGCCGTCTCCTGGTAGCTGTAGACCGGTTTGACCGGAAGATAGAGGTGGAGCCCGGTGGCTCCGGAGATTTTGGGGAAGAGCGCCAGTCCCAGGTGGTCGGTGAGGCTTTTGAGGGCGAAAGCCACCTGGACGGCCTCTTGGAAGGTGGCGGGGGCCATCGGATCGAGGTCAAAAATAACGTAAGTCGGATAGTCCAGGTGCCACTGGGTGGAAAGCCAGGGGTGAACTTCAATACAGCCCAGGTTGATTGACCAGATGAGTGTCTCCAGGTTATTGGCCATTACATAATGGGTCACCCGCGTTTTGGAGCGGATCGGGATGGTTTCCACCCAAGGCGGGGCCGCCGGGAAGTTTTTTTGGTAAAAATACTGGCCGTTGATTCCTTCCGGGTAGCGGACCAAGGAGAGGGGGCGGTCTTTGAGGTGGGGGGCGAGATAAGGCCAAACCTTTATATAGAAGGCCATGACATCTGCCTTGGTATAGCCATCTTCCGGCCAGAAGGGTTTGTCCAGGTTTTTCACGGGGATTTGGTGCCCGTTGACCGTTAGGTATTGGGTGTTAGTGGTGGACAAGGCGTTTGCTCCTTTGTTTCCAAGTATTTATATTGTCGACCGGCAGGATATTTTTTAACCAGGAGGAAGTTATAGCAAAGACCGGCATAATGGATCCCCGTTTAGGAAAGATTAGGTTCGAGCGGAAGTTGCTGGCGAAGAGGAGGAAAGGCGATGCCTAAACAAAAAATCTGGTGGATTTTCGTCCTTTGTGGGCTTTTTTTCCTGTGGTCGGCGTTACCCGTTGCCGCGTTGGGCGAGAAGGCTTACTGGCAATTTGAGTATGAGCCCCGGATTTGGGGGATTGATCTGGTCTGGAGCCGTTTGGGTTACCCGCTGTTTCCCGGTGTCGATACGGCTTACTTTTTTAGTGTCGGCGGCGGCCTTGAGACTTTTGGTTTTTACCGCCTGCCCGACGGGACGCCGTACCGGCCGCCGCAGGACGGCGAGAATCGCGCTTTATACGAAGACGCCAATCTCACCTGGAGTCTGGGGTTGAAACAAGGTTTGGTTTACGATCCGCGTCGCCTCCGGAATCTTTGGGAAGCGGTCTTGGTCTACCATGGCCGTTACGACCACCATCTGCGTGACTGGACGCCGGAGGCTCTGCTTTTCGCCACTTCTTTACCGGACCGGGCGGGTGGATTCCAAAACGCCATCTTCGCCGGGATTCTTTACAACGGGGTTGACGAAGAACGGGAAGAATGGTTGAAGCAAGGGTCCTATGCCGAGCTTTCGGGTGAGTTTGCCCCGCGCGGCTTCTTCAACGCTGCGACGGGAGCCGATTATCACCGGTTCAACGGGACCGTCCGCTGGTTTTATCCCTTAAGGACCGGGGACAAGTTTGGCGTCTATCTGGCGGAGCGTTTTATGTACGACCACCTGGGTGGGGCCTATATTCCGGTCCGGGCCCGGACGACGTTTGGAGGATTCAGTAACTACCCCGGCTTTGCCCGGGGACTGGGGGGAAGTCTCCGTGGGGTGGACGCCGGGCGGTTTGACGGTTATGTGAAAGTTGTGAACAACCTGGAAGTCCGGGTCGGTTTTCTTCCGTGGCGTGAGTACGGAGTGGTGCCGGTGCTGGTCGGCTACCTTGATCTTGGCGTTACCGACAACCTGACTTCCCGTTTGGACTTTGACCAGGTCTTGGTGACGACGGGGCTCGGGGTTGGGGTCTCCGGTCTGATCCTCTATGGAAATTACTTTTGGCAAGAGAACCGCTTCTCGCTCAACTTGGCCTTGGGTCTCCATTTTTAAGGCGGCAAAACGGAATGGATACAAGGTCCAGACCCGGATTTGACACTGCTGTTAAGTAGACGTAAAATAGGATTGTAACGTTTTATTAAAGTCTGCCCCGAAGGCGGGGGGAGGTGCGGGCTGTTGAAAAGGTTCCGTTTTATTCTGCTCGTGGCGGCCTTTGGTCTGTTGGCCTTAATTGCGCATGCGGCGGAGAAAAACCCACCGCCGGTAAATTTGGTTTTTTACACACCGGCGGAGGATGCCTCGGGGGCTATCCGGGCTCTGATTAACCGGTTTAATGCGGAAAACCAGAAAATCCAGGTCGAACACCGGACCCTTTCCTGGAGTTCCGATGATTGCCGAAACTTTTATGTGTCAGCCTTCTCGGCCCGGGACAATAGTTTTGATGTTTTTTCCGCCGATATTATTTGGGTTTCGGAGTTTGCCTCCGCGGGCTGGATTGAACCACTGGATTCCTTCTTTTCGGTGGAGGAGCGGAAGTTTTTCCTTCCGGGTCCGATCGAAGGATGTACCTATCAGAACCAGATCTGGGCGGTTCCCTGGTTTACCGATTCGGGCGTGCTTTTTTACCGGAGTGATCTATTGGACCAGCCCCCGCGGACCTGGGCGGAGTTGGTCGCCGTGGCGCAGGAGAAGATTGCGGCCGGGGAAGTGGAGTATGGTTATGTCTTTCCCGGCAATCAATATGAAGGGCTGGTTTGCCATGGCTTGGAGCTGATCTGGAGTAACGGAGGGCGTATTTTGGACGGTGAGCGGGTGGCGATCAATACGCCCCAGGCTACTTCTGCCCTCAAGATTCTGGTGAAGATGCTTGACTTGGGACTGGCACCGGCGGACGTCCTGTGGTATCAGGAGGAAGACGCCCGCCTTTTCTATCAGGATGGGAGGGCCTTATTCCTCCGGAACTGGCCTTATGCTTGGGCTCTAATGAACAAGGAAGGTTCCCGGATCCGGGGCAAATTTAAGATGGCTCCCCTGCCGAAGGGCCCCCAAGGTACGGTGGGCAGCGGGTGCCTTGGTGGTTGGAATCTGATGATCAACCGCCAATCGCGGTATAAGGAAGCGGCCTGGCAATTCATCAAGTACTTAACCAGTTTCGAAGCGCAAAAGTTCCACGCCATGGTCGGCGGCCGCCTGCCAACGCGCATCTCGGTCTACCAGGATGAAGAGGTCCAAAACGTTAACCCCTATTACCCGGAATTGCTGCCGCATTTCCTCGCTTCCAAACCCCGGCCGGTCTCTCCCTATTATCCGGCGCTCTCCGAAATCATGCAGGTTAATTTCCACCGGGCGTTGTCGGGTCTGATCAGTGCCGAAGAAGCGATCGCCAACATCGAAAGGGAGATGAAAAAACTTTATCCCAATTAAAAATCCCGGCGTTTTGGGTGTGAGTGATGATTAATCTTGCAAAAGGACGTTCTGGCTTTAACCGCTTGACTTTTCAAAAGCAACTGACGATCTTCTTTTTAATCACTGCGGTCTTGGCGATGGTTTTTGTTTCGGTTATCGCTTATTTTCAAGCAACAACCGAACTGGAAAAGAACTTCACGCTTTATACGGCCTCCATCCTTAACCGCACCAAAGATGATATTGTCACCAAGTTTAACATGGTGGAAAACACCCTGAATTTTATTGCGGCTGACTACCGGTTGCAAATGATGGGTGCGCCCCGTTCTCCGGTTGACCAACGGAGCCTGGCGAAGCTATTGGTCGATTCGATTAATCTCAATAACTATCAGGTCAGTCTGGATAACCGGCGGGTGACCAAAAATCTCATTGATGACTTGATCATTTACGGGGATTACGCGGAAAGGCCAACGGTGGTCATCGGTCGCCGGGATCATTTTACCGCTTATGGGATCGAACAGTATTTAACCCCCGAACTTTTGGCGACCGCCCGGGCCGCCGAAGGAGGAGTAGTCTGGTCCGAGATCTTTTATAACCCGGTGGGTGCCCGTTTAATGGAGAATTTGCCGTCCGAAATTCTCCGGGAAGAACTGAACCAGATTGCGGTCATTAAATGGCTTTTTGATGTCCAGACCAGACAGAGTATCGGTTATTTGGTGGCCAGTATTAACCTGTCGCGCCTTTCCGGTCTGATTGAAGATATCGTTCTGGGGAAAACCGGCCGCCTTTATCTGGTCGACCAGAAACAGCAGGTGTTGGCCGGAAGTGATAAAAACCTGATCTTAAGGCCGATTCCCTTGGACGAGCGCAGCCGGGCCCAACTGGCGGCTTCTCCTGTGGGAAGTATTAGAGGAAAGTTTAATAACCAGGATAGTTTCATCCATTTCCAAGAGATCCCGACGAACAACTGGAAATTGGTGGGGGTCATCGCCAGTCAGGAATTTGAGGCGGCTGCCGGTGAGGTGCGGAACCGGATCCTGTTCGGGGGGATCTTGGTCCTGGCGGTCTTTGCGGCGGTGGCGGTTATTGCCGCCGGTAAGATCACAAGGCCGATCGAGAACATCTGTGCCTTCATGCAAAAGGTGGAGAAGGGGGACTTAAGCTTACGGGTTCATGAAACAGGAAGTATCGAGATCGAACAGCTTTCGCAACAATTGAACCACATGATCGAAAACTTGGCCCAATTGCTCGAAAAGATTTATCAGGAGCAGATCTTTAAACGGAAGATCGCTTTGAAGATGCTTCATGCACAGATAAATCCCCATTTTCTCTACAATACGCTGGATTCCATCTCGTGGATGGTGGAGACCGGACGGCGGGAAATCGCAGTGGAGCTGCTTGAATGCCTGTCGACGATCTTCCGGGTGACCCTTTCCGGCGGGCGGGATGTGATTAGAATCGGCGAAGAACTCGACCATGCCGAGAACTACCTGCGGATCCAACGGATCCGTTACCAAGATAAGTTGGATTATGTGATCAATGTGGACGAGGAGATTAAAAAACATGAGATCGTGAAGATAACCCTTCAGCCCTTGATTGAGAACGCAATCTACCATGGAATCAAGCCGAAGCCGAACGGACGCGGCACCGTTGTTATTCTCGGACGCCGGGTCGATCCGGACCACATTCAGTTGTCGGTGATCGATGATGGCGTGGGGATGAGCTCCGAAAAACTGGCGGCGGTCCGGGCTTCGCTGGTTGAACCACAATTGAACCTGGAGACGGAAGGGAAAGGTTATAGCCTGATGAATATCAACTCGCGGATTAAACTGTACTTTGGACCGGCCTACGGTCTGGTCTACAGCAGTAAGGAAGGGGTGGGTACGCGGGTGGATATTCTGTTACCCACCTAAAAAATAGCTCTCGTTGCCCGGATGGATGGTTACTCTGCTTTAATTCAAAAATAATATCGCCGGCGTGCGTGACCGCATCGCCGGCCTAGGCGACTACTTGAAACGATCCCGGACTTGGTCTCGGTACTCACTGGGGGCCAGACCGGTTATTTTTTTGAAGACGATGCCAAAATAGTGGCTGTCCCGGAAGCCGACCGCTTCGGCGATCTCATAGATTTTGGCCGGGGAGGTGAGGAGGAGGCGTTTGGCTTCTTTAATCCGCAGCCGGTTCAGGTATTCGGTGAAGGAATAGTCGGTTACTTCCTTGAACAAACGGCTCAAGTAGCAAGCACTGATATAAACATGTTCGGCGACTTTGTCCAGGTTGAGTTCGGGGTCGCGGAAATTCGCCTCAATATACTGCCGCGCTTTCTCCACAAAGTTACGGCCGACTTTTTGTTTGTGGTTATTGATAAACTCCACCGCTTCTTTGGCCAGTTTGGCCAACCACGATTGGAGTTGGTCCAAGGTATCGAACTTCTCAATCTCGCGGACCGGATCGAAGTCCGAACCGTAAAGTTCATCCGGGGAGCCGTTAAATTCCAAGAGGGAACGGATGATCTGGTTGACCAGATCGAGAATGGTCAGGCGCAAGTAACTTTTGGGCATCAGTAGATAATTTTCGGTTTGGAGGTTGGCAAAAAGCTGGGCCAGGAAGGACTCGATCTTGGCGTAATCCCCCTCGCGCAATAGGGAAGAGAGGGTCTCCTGTTCGCGGTGGTGCAACAGCCGGCCCGATTTGGAGTTTTCGATATCTTTATAGGGGATAAGGGCGTTGCCGCCGGTCCAAATCTTGAACTCCAACGCCAGGCGGGCCTCCCGGTAGGATCTTTCCTGCGCGACCAGATCGGGGTAAAGCCGGCCGATCCCGGCCGAGAAAGAAACCCCGTCCGTGCGCATGATTTCGTCTTGGACCGACAGGACTGTTTCGTAGATTTCCTTCTCTTGTTCGGTATTCTCCAGGCCGTAAAGGAGAACGATTTCGTTGGGTTTATTGATAAAGGCATACAAAAAGGAAGGGGTGGTAAACTGTTTCTTGACCAAATCCAGCAAGTGAAATTTGTAAAACTGCAGTTGGGCTTCTTTATTCTCTTTGACCAGTTGGAGATAGTTGTCCAAGTGAAAAAGGATTGTTCCCCACATTTTCCCCTTCAATTCGATCTCCAGGAAAGCCAGTTGTTCTTTAAGATCTTCCGGCCCCACTTCACCGTTGATCAGTTTAATGAAGAATTTCTCCCGCAGGCTGGGGAGGTTTTTGCGGATCAGGTTTTGCAGGCGGATTTTTTCTTCCGTCGCCTGACGGCGGGCGTCCAAACATTCTTTGGCTTCCGCGAGGATTTTGGTTAGTTCCCCTGCGCGGATTGGCTTCAGTAAATAGCGGAAGACCCCCGCTTCAATTGCCTTTTGGGCATAGGAAAATTCATTATAGCCGCTGATCAGGATGACCAGACTCTCCGGGAGAAAGGTTTTGATCTCCTCCGCCAGTTCGATCCCGTCCATCAGCGGCATGTAAATGTCGGAGAAGATCAGTTGGGGTTTCAGGTCACGGCAGAGTTTTAAAGCTTCCGCACCGTTTTGGGCTTCCGCGACGATCCGGCAGCCTTCTTGTTCCCAATCGATCACATGCCGGAGTTTTTCTAGAATGATCGGTTCATCATCAATGAGCATTACCGTATACATGACCCTCAATCCCTTTGTCAACGCTTTCCCTTTCAGTTTATAAGATTTCCAGGTCAAGGGCAATATTTTGGGGTAAAAAGCAAAAAAATGACCAAAAGCAAAAAATCTTTACCCTCCTTGCCGGCGGCAGGGGAGGGTCATTTTTTTGTCCACGGTGAATAGCCAAGATTACAACAGAAATAAAAAGATATTCACTTCATTTTAACGTAACAGTTCATTAACATTTAATTGGGGAGTTTGAGACGCTTGTTTCCTGGTGCTTTGTGTTTCGTTGTCGAGTGTCATGCGGAACAAATTTCAATAAGGTGGTGAAATGGGTGGGCACACTAAGAATTCTTTTTAAACGCTACAAGTTGGAAATGGTAATGGTCTTACCCCTCATCCTTTTCATTCTCGGTTTCACCCTTCTTCCGGTCTTACAATGTATCTACTACAGTTTTCAGGATCCGAACACCGGTGACTTTCCAACCCTGAACAACTACCGGGTCATTGTGGGCAGCCGTAAGTTTGGGGATGCGTTAAAAAACACCATCGTGGTGACCCTGATTGGTCTGACTTTGGAGATGAGTGTCGGGATGATGGTGGCGGTGCTTTTGACGACCAAAAGCCGGTTTCGCGGGATTTTCCGGGCGATTACCATGATCCCGATGGGCGTCCCGACGATTGTATCCGGGGTAATCATGTTATATATCTTTAGCACCAACGGGTATCTGAATGAACTGCTCTACCGGCTAGGTTTGATCAAGTTGCCGATCGACTGGGCGAAAGGGGGCCTCCGGACCCTTTTTATGGTGGCCATTGCCGATATGTGGAAGGTGACCCCCTTGGTGATTATCCTTCTCCTGTCGGGGTTGGAGAGTATTCCCAGCACTGTCTACGAAGCCTCGGCGATCGACGGCGCTTCCCGTACCCAAAACTTCTTCTATATTACCTTGCCGCTGATCAAACCCTTCTTCACGATTGCTTTGATTATGCGGGCGATTGACGCTTTCCGGATCTTTGAATTACCCATGGTGTTGGCGGGACGAAATACTATGTTTCTCGGGACCTACGCCTACAGTGAATATTTTGACTACGGTAATATCCACACGTCTGGGGCCGCTTCCACCATCCTGCTCCTGGTGATTGCCGTCTTCGTCTTCGGTTATATCTTGACGGTGGGTTCAAAGGAGGTTGAGCAATGAAACTGGAAAAAGGAACCGGTCTTGTCATGGCCGAGCGGACAGTTGACCCCAAAGTGGTCCGGCAGCGGATCAACCGGGTTCTAAGGATCGTCTTCATTGCGGTAACCATCTTCTTTATCCTGGCGCCAATTTTCCTCTTGTTTAAGATCTCCGTAAGTGCGCCCCAGGATATTCTGACCCAGCACCCGCCTTTTCTGATTCGCAACTTCACCTGGAACCATTGGAAAAAGGTATTGGCGGCCGGCCATATTTGGATTCCCCTTTTGAAAAGTGTGACCGTGGCGACTTTTGTTGCCCTTTTCGGACTATTGATCGCCGCTCCTGCTGCCTATGTCATTTCGCGTTTGCCCAGAGGCTTAAAATATGGGATCCTCCTGGCCATCTTTTCGACGCGGATGTTCCCGGAAGTCGGGATTGCGCTGCCGATCTCGGTTACCTTTATCCGGTGGGGTTTGGTGGACACCAATTTGGGACTGGTCTTGGCGCACCTGATCAAGGTTTTACCCTTAATGACCTGGATCTTAACGGGGACTTTTGATTCCATCCCGAAAGACCTGGAACAATCGGCGCTGGTGGACGGATGTGACAAGGTGCAGGCGCTGATCAAAGTGGTTTTACCGCTTTCGTTGGCCGGTATGGCGGCGGCGAGTATTCTCTGCTGGCTCGAATCCTGGAATGAATTCACTTATGCCGTTTATCTCTGCTTGGCTGACGCCACCCTGCCGATCAAAACCTATTACTACGTCCGCCGGGGGAACTGGTTTGAATCAGCCGCCTATGCCGTGTTTTTGACCATCCCGGTGATGATTTTCACCTTTGCGCTCCAAAATTACCTAAGAAGCGATTACCTCTCCGGTGCTTTGAAATATTAGGGGTTGTGCACTTTTATTTAATGGAAGGGGAGTTTAGGAAAGCGGGGTGATGTGAGCACGGAAGACGTTCACTGAAAACGGGCGAACGGAACAAAAAAAAAATAAAAAAATAAAGGAGCATTCCTGTATTGAAAT